>JANONE010000178.1:0-1605 GCA_031420675.1 Ilumatobacteraceae bacterium
GCCGATCGGTGGGAGCCGGTCGACTCGCAGCTCGCTGAGCGCCTTGGGCCGCTGCGGCCTCCCGCTCAGTGTGAACGTATGGCCGACGAGCGAGGCTCGCGGGTTGACCGTGACGCTGCGGATCATCCGGTACCCGAGCGTCGGGTGCAGGATCGTCACCGTCACTGGCTGGCCGAGGCGGAGGCGCACGACGCGGAACCGACCGTGCCGATCGGTCTCTGCGGAGATCCCCCCGACCGTGACGCCCGCTCGCTCCACGGGGGTGCCGTCGCGGAGCGTGACAGTGCCGTTGACGACGCCCGTCAGCGTGAGGCGGAGGGCGTCGTGCATCCACTCGACGACGTCGTCGGCCGGCACGGACGGGACGATGGCCTGCAGTCGCGACAGCGTCGCGCCATGTAGCTCGTCCAGCCCGGAGATGCCACCCTCGACCAGTGAGTGGGCGACGTCGAGGGCCATCCCGTTTATCTCCAGCAGGTTGGCGTACAGCACCCAGCGCATCACCTTCGGACCCTTCAGCGCCGGCCGCCGATGCATGAGCCCGGCGGGGTTCATCCGCAGCAGATCGGACGTCGTCGACAGCCCGAGCGCATCGAGGTCAGCCGCCACCGCCCGGGACACCCCGTGGAGTTGCGAGATCGTGGTGACCATCACGCCATCCTTGCGGATCCATCGGGCCAGCTTCGTATCGGACGGTACGGCAGTTCTCCGATGCGATCAAGCGCCGGACCAACGTCGTCGACGATCAACGCTAGGTACGTCCGCAAGCTGTCCGCTCACGTAAAGTTCGCACCGGGCCGGCATGAGCCCAGCGAAGGTCGTGCTCGCCAGTCTCTCCGCGGCGACGGACCGGATTGGCGACCACAGCACACTCGACAGGCTGCGGGGCACCACACACCAACTGCTGGTCTGTAGCGGCTTCCTAAGAAAGGTCGGTCCGGTGGGTTCATTCCAGTATTCGTAATGCGTCGTTCGTCATGTGTCTTGAACGGCACTTCGGGGCTACCAGTGGTCGACGCTGAGGCCGGCGGATGGGTTGCTATCGGTCTGTCGAGTGACGCGCAGTGCGAGTGCATTCTCGACACGTCGGCCAGCACGATGCCTTCAGGACAACTTGCGGGGGTACCGTGCCCCGGTGGTGAGAGCGTGAAGTCGCAGTCGTTCCTGCACCTGGGGCGGTGGCTCGTGGTGTTGGTATTCCTGCAGACCTCGTGCGCCTCAACCGCCACGGCGCCGACGGCCTTGTCTGGCGGGCCAGTCTCCGCAGTGTCATCGGTTGCTTCGGTTGCTTCGGTTTCTTCCACCGACGCGCCGACCACGGTCGCCGCCGCTTTCTCGACGATGCCCACCTCCAACGACACGCCGTCGCCGACGATGACATCGACCGCGGCGCCGGTCGTGGATCGCGATGTGCTCGCCGACATCTCAATGACGTCGGTGCCCTCTGATGTCATCGTGCCGACGAACGAGATCTCGTTGGACACGGTGACCAATCCCATCAACGGGCGCCGAAGCGATCGCCGCCCTCTCCCCGAGGACTTCGACTGCGTGACCGGGACGACCCGGACCTGTCTGACTGGCATGCTCGACATGCTGGGCTTCGAC
>JANONE010000179.1:0-4092 GCA_031420675.1 Ilumatobacteraceae bacterium
CCCGGCAGTGGCCATCGCCTCCAACTGCGCGAGATTCAGCTCGGGCACCGTTCGCACGAGATCCTCCAGCGACATGTACGGCCGGCCGGCCTCGATCGCCTGGGCCAGTTCGCTGCCAAGCCCACGCACCGTTGCGACACCGAGCCGCACCGCGACACCGCTCAGCGATTCGGAGCAGGGCTCGAGCGTTGCGAGGGCGAGTGAAGCGTTGAGGTCGGGCGACAGCACGACCACACCGTGGCGACGGGCGTCCTGGCACAGCGAGTGGGGGCTCCAGAAACCCATCGGCTGCGCATTGAGCAACGCCGCGCAGAACGCTGCAGGCTCGTGGAACTTGATCCACGACGACGCGTACACGAGGTAGCTGAACGACACGCTGTGCGATTCGGGGAAGCCGTAGTTGGCGAAGGCTGCCATCTTCATGAAGATCTCCTCGGCCACCTCACCGGTGATGCCGCGCGCGGCCATGCCTTCGAACAGGCGGATCCTCAGCTTCTCCATCCGCGCCCGGCTGCGCTTGGAACCCATCGCCTGGCGCAACTGGTCGGCCTCGCTGGGCGTGAAGCCGGCTACGTCGATGGCCATCTGCATCAGCTGCTCCTGGAACAACGGCACACCCAGCGTCTTGCCCAACGAGTTCTCCAGCAGTGGGTGCAAGTAGGTGACGGGTTCCTGGCCATTGCGCCGACGGATGTACGGGTGCACGGAACCGCCCTGGATGGGGCCGGGGCGGATGAGCGCGACTTCCACCACCAGGTCGTAGAAGCGACGCGGTTTCAGCCGCGGCAGCGTGGCCATCTGCGCTCGCGACTCGATCTGGAACACGCCGACCGTGTCGGCACGGCAGAGCATCGCGTACACGTCGTCCTCCTGCGGGATGGTGGCCAGATCCACCTCGTAGCCGCGGTGCTCGCGGATGAGATCGACCGCGTAGTGCAGCGCCGACAGCATGCCCAGGCCGAGCAGATCGAACTTCACCAGGCCGGCGGCTGCGCAATCGTCCTTGTCCCATTGCAGCACGCTGCGCTGCTCCATGCGACCCCACTCCACCGGGCACACCTCGATGACCGGCCGGTCGCAGATCACCATGCCACCGGAGTGGATGCCCAAGTGCCGCGGTGCATCCTCGATCTCGGCCGCAAGCTCGAGCACGCTGTGCGGGATGTCGTGATCGGGCTGGTTGGCAGTCGTCGACACGCCACCCCACGCGTCCATCTGTTTGCTCCACGCATCCTGCTGGCCCGGCGCGTAACCCAACGCCTTCGCCATGTCGCGCACCGACGAGCGGGCGCGGTAGGTGACGACGTTGGCGACCTGCGCCGTGTGGTGTCGTCCGTAGCGCTGGTACACGTACTGGATGACCTCCTCGCGACGATCGGATTCGATGTCGAGGTCGATGTCCGGCGGCCCATCGCGTTCGGGCGACAGGAACCGTTCGAACAGCAGCCCCAACGACACGGCGTCGGCCTTGGTGACACCCAGCGCGAAGCAGACTGCGCTGTTGGCGGCACTGCCTCGTCCCTGACAGAAGATGTCGGCCCGGTTGCAGAACTCGACGATGTCCCACACCACCAGGAAGTAGCCGGCGAACCCGAGGCCCTCGATGACGGCCAGCTCGTGGTCGATGGTGCGCCACGCCCGGGCGCTCAGTGAAAGATCCTCGTGCGCGCCGGGTCGCTCGCCATAGCGACGACGACCGCCGGCCTCGGCGATGCGGCGCAGGTAGGCCATCTCCGACAGGGCCCTTCCATCAGGACCGGAGGGGCAGGGGTACGGCGGCAACTTCGGTGCCACCAACGACAGATCGAACGCCGCTGCGCGACCGATCTCCGCAGCAAGCTCGACCACGCCCGGGTAGCGCAGGAACCGACGCGCCTGCTCGGCACCGCTGCGCAGGTGCGCGCCCGAAGCAGCGGGCAACCATGGATCCAGTTCGTCGAGGCTGCGCCGCGCCCGCACCGCCGCCACTGCAGTGGCCAGCTTGCGTTGTGCGGGTGAGGCGTAGTGCACGTTGTTGGTGGCAATGCAGCCCACGTCGTGACGTGCGGCCAACTCGGCCAAGGCATCGTTGCGTACCGAATCGAGAGGGTCGCCGTGGTCCCACAGTTCGACCAGTACCCGGTCGCGACCGAAGGCATCGACCAGCCGGCGCAGCTCGCGGGCCGCAGCACGCGGCCCCTCGTGCACCAAGGCCGCCGGGACAGCCCCCTTGCGGCAACCAGTGAGCACCCATCCGTGCCCCGTGACGGCATCGGCCACGTCGGCGAAGGCGAACTGTGGCGCACCCTTCTCGCCGGCGAGATGGCCGAGGCTGAGCGCCCGGGCCAGGCGGGCATAGCCGGTGGGCCCATCGGCCAGTACCAACAAGTGCTCGCCATGCGGGTCGGGAGCGTGGCTGTCGGGCACCATGCCGGTGTTCACCTGGCGCTGGGTGTCGGCCTCGTTGCGGGCCTGACGGGAGCGCGCGGTAAGCGTGATCTCGGCGCCGAACACGGTGGGTAGGCCGATCGCGCGCGCCGCCTCGGCGAAGCGAACGATGCCGTAGAAGCCGTTGTGATCTGTGAGAGCGAGCGCCTCCAACCCGAGGCGGGAAGCTTCTTCCGCCAGTTGCTCGGGGTGCGACGCACCGTCGAGGAACGAGAAGTTGCTGTGGCAGTGCAGCTCGGCGTACGGCACGTGGCCGGTGTCGGGCCGCATGAGCGGCTGCGTGCTGTCGGGCTCGCCCAACGGTGCTTCATAGGGCTGCCGCTTGCGCCCCCACGCCGGCCCATCGCCACCTGCGTTCCATGAAGGGCTCCCCGGGGCGCGACCATCCTTGCCGCGACCGGACGGCGCTGACTTGCGGTCGGACAGGAGCGCTTCGACATCGCTCCATGGCATGCCGGGATTGTTGAAGCCCATAGGAAGGACGCGACCATACCGAACACTTGTTCGTGTTCGCAAGAGCCTCTTCGGCGACGATCACGACGGATTCCGATGCCCCCGAACGATCCACACGGGTCTGTGTCGCGGGCCGACCACGAATTCACGTGGTCAGGCCCGTGACACGGACGGCTGTGAATGGGTGCGTCAGGCTTCGGCAAGCAGTTTGGACAGCTTGCGACGAGCCTCGTTGCCGACCACGGCCGCGGCATCGATGTGGGTCTGGTTGTGCCCGCAGGGCGGTCAGGGTTGCCAGCGGTACCGCACGTCGGGGGCCCGCTCTTCGTTGCCGGCACCGTCGGTGTGCTCCTGGGCCACGAACCCGTGGCGCTCGTAGAAGCGGCACGCCGGGCCGTTCACCTGGAAACTCCACAGTTGCAGGCCCCCGGAGTATCGCTCCTTGGCCAGTTGCACGAGCTTGTCACCCAGGCCGCGGCCCATCCAGGCCGGGTCGAGGTAGAGGTGCTCGATCCAGCCCTGTTGGTCGCGACCGGGGTCAAGCACCATCAGCGCCACGAGGGTGCCGTCCACTTCGGCCACCCACATGTCGGTGCGGCCCACCACTTCATCGGCCATCCACCGACGGACCTCACGGTCTGGGTGCACCAGCGGCACCGTCGGCAACGCGAACGCCCGCGACCGCAGGAACACCTGCGCACAGTCGACCGCGTCGGTGTGACGGGCGATCCGAATCCGCGCATCGCCGGGCTGCAGCGCGCGCAGGATGCCTTCCAGGCCGGGCTCGGCAGCGTCGACCGCGTTGTGCCACAGGAACCACTTCACCTCCTGGCTCTCGCCTTGCGGCGGCGCCGGCGGCGTCTGCGCACACTCCACCAGATAGCGCAGATCGAGGTGAGTGTGCCCACGCGGGCCGGCGTGCACGTCCACGTGGAGCAGGGCCGGGCTGTCGTCACCGGCGGGGCCGCCAGCGGTGCTGTCGTCACCGACCGGGCCGACCAGTTGCGCGGGCAAGCCCGTCTCCTCGCGTGCTTCGCGCCCCGCCGCCAGCCACGGCAGCTCACCTTCGCAGAGGTGACCGCCCGGCTGCAACCACAGGCCCATGCGCTTGTGCTTGTGCAGCAGAACCCGCCGCCGATCGTCGGTGACCATGATGGCCGAGGCCGTCACGTGCACCTTGTTGGCCTGCTCGGAGAACGGCAGTTCGAGCGC
>JANONE010000180.1:0-14378 GCA_031420675.1 Ilumatobacteraceae bacterium
CCCAGATGTTGGCATCGGTGCTGTACGCCTTCTCCTTGCTGGCGCGGTACGGCAGGTTGCGTTCGGTGAGGAACTCGCTCATCTCGGCGCGGCCCCCCAGTTCGGTGACGAAATCGTGATCGAGCCACGGCTTGTAGATGCGCAGTGCGGGGTTCACCAGCAGGCCGTAGCGGTAGAAGCGCTCGATGTCGTTGCCCTTGTAGGTACTGCCATCGCCCCATATGTCGACGCCATCTGCGCGCATCGCTGTGACCAGCAGCGTGCCGGTGACGGCGCGGCCCAGCGGGGTGGTGTTGAAGTACGTCCTACCGGCGGTGGTGATGTGGAACGCACCGCACTGCAACGCCACCAGGCCTTCGTGAACGAGTTCTGGGCGGCAATCCACGAGCCGCGCCTGTTCGGCGCCGTATTCCTTGGCCCGGTCGGGCACGCCCGGCAGATCGGGCTCGTCCTGCTGGCCGAGATCGGCCGTGTAGCAGTAGGGCACGGCACCCTTCTCGCGCATCCACGCAACAGCAGCTGATGTGTCGAGACCACCGCTGAATGCAATACCGACTCGTTCGCCGACGGGCAGGGAAGTGAGCACCTTGGACATCGCCTTCCGACGCTACCGACTTCCGTGGGAGATGGCGTCGCTACTGCTCGGCGGCGCGATACATGCCGGCGAAACTGGCCAGCGAGATGCACAGGCCGGCCCCCGCCAGACCGAACTCGATCACGGCGTACCCCGGTACGCGGGAGATGTCGAAGGCGGCGATGGCGGCGACGAAGGCGGCGCCGGCCATGCCCCACCACGGCAGTCGACGCAACGCCTTGAAACCGGCTACGCCGAGAGCGAATGGCACCGTGATCGGCAGCAGGTTCACCAGGATGAGGCGCGGATCGGACTCGGGTCCGAGCCACCAGGTGGACAGGCCGATGAGGCGCGAGCTGTACCAGATGGCTACGAACGAGGCGGCGATCAGCATCCAGCCGATCCAGAACACAGTGCCCCAGCCGGCGGTCAGCTGGCCGACCTCGGGCTCGTCCGCAACGGCTCTCTCATCATTGGCCGTCCCGGCGGCAGCCGGTGGTGCCGGCACCGAGAACGGCTGGGGGTCAGGGGTAGGCTCCATCTGCGCCAGAGGGTAGCGGTTCGTGCAACTCGCATGTCTGTCGGCAATCCTGCTCACGCGGCGGCCGTGGTGAGCCGAAACCTTCCCGGAGGATGTTCGATGAAGCGGTTGATCGCCGGCAGCGTGTTGGCCGTGGTGGCTTCCTTCGCGCCGATGGTGCAGCTGTCGCCGATCACCACGCAGGTGGTCGTCGACATTGTCGGGGTGTGGACGTGAGCGCTTCCCAGCCTTCGGACGCGCAGCAAGCGGTAGCCTTGCGCCCCGTGACTGGCGAGCCGTTCCGTAAGCTCAGCATCTTCTTCCCGATGTGGAACGAAGAGGCGTATATCCAGCGTGCCGTCGGCTACGCCAAGGAAGAGTGCGAGCTGCTGATCGAGAAGGGTGAGATCCTCGACTACGAGTTGATCGTCGTCGACGATGCCAGCACCGACAGCACGCCGCAAATGGCCGATGCGCTTGCGGCCGCCGACCCGCACGTGCGGGTGGTGCACCACCCCGTGAATCGCAAGCTGGGCGGCTCGATCAAGACCGGGTTCGCGGCGGCCACCGGCGACCTGGTGCTGTACAGCGACGCCGACCTTCCCTTCGACATGGTCGAGATCGGCCGGGCGGTGCGGCTGCTTCGTTACTACGACGCCGATGTCGTCAGTGCCTTCCGTCACGATCGCACCGGTGAGGGCAGCAGCCGCGCGATCTACACGTTCTTCTACAACGTGCTCATCCGGCGCCTCTTCGGGGTACGGCTGCGCGACATCAACTTCGCCTTCAAGCTCTGCCGCACGCGCATCTTCCAGCACATCACACTGCGCAGCGAGGGGTCGTTCATCGACGCCGAGCTGATCATCCGCACCAAGAAGCTCGGTTTCGACGTCATCCAGTTCGGTGTCGACTACTTCCCGCGCACCCGGGGCGAGAGCACGTTGGCTTCGCTCGGGGTGATCAGGACGATCCTGCGCGAGATGTTCGCCCTGCGCAAGGAGCTGCGCAGCCTCAAGCCGGTCAATCGACCAGCATCGTGAAGCCGGGCCGGCGTCTTCGGTTGGTAGATTTCCCCCAGCCGATCCCCACGGAGTAGTTCTTGAACACCCGCAAGCCACCCGCTCAGCCTCCGCGTAGTCGTCGGTCGCCGCCGCCCCCTCCCTCGCCCATCGGTCGCTGGATGCCTGCTCTCGCCGCCGGCGGGGTGCTGGCAGCAGTGCTGTTCGTGGGCTTCTCGGGTGGCGACGAGAAGCAGGCGTCCGGCAGCTCGCCGGGTACCAATCCGGGCGCGGTCAACGGTGTGGATGGCTCGGCGCTCACTGTGCCGGGCAGCACGCTCGTGCCGGTGCTGATCGCCACCGACCCGGCCACGGTGAAGACACAACTCGGCAAGTCGCTGAGCAAGGGGACATTCGGTGACGACGTCAAGGCGTTGCAGCAGCGACTCTTCGATCTCGGGTTCCAACCGGGCCCCATCGATGGCCAGTTCGGCAGCGGCACTCAGCAGGCGTTGTGGGCCTTCGAGAAACTGGTGCTCCACACTCCCTTCAGAAGCGCCACCGGCGTGCTCACCAACGACATGTGGCAGACGATGCAGGACAGCATCGTCATCCAGCCAAAACGACTCAACAGCACCCCCACTCACGTCGAGGTGTACCTCGACAAGCAGGTGCTCGTTGTCTTCGAGAACAACCTGGCCAAGTTCATCACCCACATCTCGTCGGGCCAGGTGAACCCCGACGGCACGAACCCGACGTTCTGCGAGGAGGTCACCATCGACACCGACGAGAAGGGGAATCCGCTCGACCCGCCCGTGAAGAAGGGCATCTGTGCCGAAACGAAGACCCCCGGTGGCGTGTTCAAGTTCTACCGACGCTACGTAGGCAAGCGAGTGGGTCCGCTCGGCGGCATGTACGACCCCGTGTACTTCAACTACGGGATCGCCATTCATGGTGCCGAGAACGTGCCGCTGGAACCGGCGTCGCACGGCTGCATTCGCATACCCAAGTTCCTGAGCACGGTGTTCCCTGCGCTAGTCGTGAACGGCGACCAGGTGTGGGTGTGGGATGGCAAGAAGGAGCCCGAGGAGCAGTCGAAGTCCGACATGTTGCCCAGCTTCAACCGGCGCGATCCGAGCTACACCACTACCACCAGCTCCACCACCACGACAGTGGCGCCCACCACCACCGGGGCGGCCACGACTACGACCAAGGCCCCCGCCGCAACCACCACGGTGGCAGTCACCACCAGCACCGTCGCCGCCACGACCCCGGTCCCCAACGCAACCACGACCACAGTGCCGGTGTAACGCCCTCGGCGACCTTTGTCGGGTGAGCCGGTCGTCAGCCGATGATTTCGAGGCAGACGCTGAGGCCACCGAGCACGCCCGTGCGGAACGCCGTGATCTTCTCGAAGGCGTTGCCGTTGACGTTGGTGTCGGTGCTCTCGTCGCTGCGAGCGATGGCGATGATGATGGCCTCGTCGAGGTCGCCGGCAGACAGCCTGACCGGGCTGTCCGGGGGGGTGGGCGGCACCGTACTGGCGACCCAGGCGCCGGTGAGGCAGTCGTTGAAGAGCGCTCGCGGCTCACCGGTCCTGCTGCCCCGCAACGCTGTTTGGATGGCGTCGCTGTAAGCGTTGGAGAGCAGGTAGCCCACCGACATGTCGCCGGTGAGCGGGTTTTGCGAGATTTCGAGCGCAAAGTCTTGATCGAAATAGATGACGTTGTCGGCTGTGCAGTACAAGACGTTGCGCGGATACTGAGTTTCGTCGATGCCGGCACACGAAGGAAACGGCCCGCTGCCGCTGAATGCCTGCATAGTGGGCGCCGTGAAGGGAACGCCATTTGCCTCCGCAAGGGCGACCCAGAAGTAGTCGAGACTCAGTGGGAGCAGCGTGACGATGTCGTTCGGGCCAGTGTCGGGGTCCGGGTTCGGGTCGACGAGCGGCAGGTTCCCTTGGTTCGGGTCGTCTTCATCCCACGGGATGTCGATGAGGCTGTTGAGGCGATCTTCGGTGAAGAAAGGCTTGCAACGCAGCACGCCCCCGTCGAAACCATCTTGGAAGGCGCCGACGCGATCGAACCCGGTGCCGTGTGCCTGCGGGTTCGACAAGCCCTGCCCGTCGACCGGGTCGCGCACCTGGATCATGGCGATCAGGCCCGAGCGCACGTCGGCGTCGTCGAACGTGATCAGGTCGCTGCCGCCGCTGGCGACATGTGCCGCCCAGGCGCCGGCGAAGCAATCGGCCTGCTGTTCCTTGAGCACGACGGGGTTGTCCCATTCGCCCGCCCGTGCCTGCACGGCGTGGCCGAACTCGTGCGCCAGCACGATAGCGACCGCTTCTTTGCCGAGGTCGTTCACCAACGCGGGCAAAAAGGCGTCGTCGTCGTAGGCCATGAAATCGCCCGCGATGCAGTAGAAGGCACTGTAAGCGGCAACATCCTCGTAGCTGGAGTCCGGTTCGCCACAGCCGGGGATCCGTTCCTGTCGTGTCGGGTACGCCGCGTAGATGCCACCTGAGAGCGGCTCGAACGGTTCGCCGTAGGCCTCGGGGTATGCGTCGAGCCAGTACTCCTGGATGTCGCCGAAGGCGGCGGTGAGAAACCCGTCGTAGGGTTGCGGTGCCTTGTTCGCGCCGAAGTCGACCACGCCGGGGATGATGTCGTACGTGGGTTCGGCAGGCGGGAGCGATTCGCCGGTCACCGTCGATTCAGTGGGGAACAGTTCGCCACCGGAGGTGCCGGCCTGGCGCGAACGGGTAGCAGTGACACCAGGGTTTGCCGCCCCGCATGCCACTGCGACCATTGCGATCAATCCGACGAGACCCACCACACGAGAGCGCACGTGGCGATCATAGGCCTCGCCGGGGCGGTCGCGCGTACGCGAGAATGGCGCAATGCGTTCTGACACTTCATCGTCCGTCTTCCTCGACCGGTTGGCGCGCGCCCGCGCCAGCATGGAGCGGTCGGGTGCCGATGTGATGCTGGTCTCCGTGGGCAGCGACCTGCCGTACCTCACCGGCTACCAAGCGATGCCGCTGGAACGGCTGACCATGCTGGTGGTGCCGCGCGACGGCGAGGCAACGATGGTGATCCCGCGGCTTGAGGCGCCACGTGTTGTCGAGCACGCGGGTGTGTTCACGCTGCTGCCGTGGGGCGAGACTGACGATCCGGTGGCGATCGTCGCTGGGCTGATCGGTCGGCCGCGAGTGGCTGCGGTCGGCGACACCATGTGGGCTCGGTTCCTGGTCGAGCTGTTGGGCCATTGGCCCTCCGGCGGCACTCACTACGTGCGCAGCACCACCGTGATGAACGACCTGCGGATGCGCAAGGACTCGGCCGAGATCGCCGCCCTGCAGTCCGCTGGTGCCGCCGCCGATCGGGTGGCCGCGCAGCTGCACGCGGGCGACATCGCGCTCGTCGGTCGCACCGAAGCTGCCGTCAGCGCCGACATCTCCGCGAGGCTCATCGCCGAAGGCCACGACGTGGTCAACTTCGCGATCGTCGCGGCGGGTGAGAACGCGGCCTCGCCACATCATCACGCAGGCGACAGGGTGATCCGCGAGGCCGAGGTGGTGCTGTGCGACTTCGGTGGCACGAAGGACGGGTACTGCAGTGACATCACTCGCTGCGTATCAGTGGGTTCGCCCGAACCGGAGATCGCCGAGGCCTACGCCGTGCTGCACGAGGCGCAGGCCGCCGGGGTTGCAGCTGGTGTGGTGGGTGCCGCCTGCCAGGACGTGGATCGCGCGTCGCGGCGCATCATCGCCGATGCCGGTTACGGCGAGTACTTCATCCACCGCACCGGCCACGGCATCGGCATGGAGGCCCACGAAGACCCGTACATGGTGGAGGGCAATGCCCTGCCCATCGCCGCCGGCCACGCGTTCAGCGTCGAGCCTGGCATCTACCTACCCGGCAGGTGGGGCATGCGGTTGGAGGACATCGTGGTCGCCACCGAAGCCGGCCCGATGAGCATGAACTTTGCCGACCACGCGCTCGTCACGTTGCACTGACAGCGACACGCGCAGCGGTGGCCTGCGTGGCGCACGGCGAGACGGCTCGTCACACAGGGATCTGGAAGAGCGTGGCGTCGGCGGTGGCGCCGAAGGCCGTGAGATTGACGGCCACATCGCCGTCGTCGAGCCTCGCCACCATCCCGTTGTCGAGCGCGCAGTAGACGGCCGTGCCACCGGCGAGCGGCACGTCGACACAGATGGCCGATTGCTCGGCGATGGTTTCCACATGAGGGGTCGTCGAGGCGATCGTTGCTTGCGCGTCGCGCCGCAGTCGCCTGGCCGCCTCGACGGAGTAGAAGTCGATGGTGACGCCGATGTCGCTGACACGTGACGCGTCCAGTCCCTGAGCGCAGGGCACCGATTCGTCCTGCGCGCACGTGGCTTGCGCTGCCGGTGTCTGGATGTAGCGCACGTTGCCGATCGTGATGCTGCGGTTGCCCGCTGCTACGACGGCGGCGGCGGTGTTGATGGTGTTGCCGAACTTGGTGAGCACGCTGTACGCGGCGGTGGCCGGGCCGGCAATTGGCGTATCGAACCGCAGCAGAACAGCGTCGATCGCTGCGTCGCCGGTCATCGAGCCCGTCGGGAACGGATCGTCGTTGAAGTGCGGCCGCTCGCCGGTGAAGCAGGCGGTGAGCAACAGCGCAGACAGAGCAAAGGCGAGCACGCCTCGGGGAGACATCGCCAAGGAGCGTAGGGGCAAGCCGACGGGAATTGATGGTCCGGAGGAGGCTGCGGGGCGGCGGCAGTGCCGTTCGTCGGTTGGTGACTGAGGGCCGCAGAAGTGGCGTCAGGCGGGCAGCCGACGTCACTCCTGCGACCGTTACCAAAACGAATCAGCTGGGAAAGCTGCCCATTTTGCCAGTTGTGACGGCCCGTAGCGGACGGGAGATGCGCCGGACCGTCGCACAAGGCACGACGGTGACGAGGCGAAGGTTTGGAGAACTTCAAGAAACTTTCTCTAGCCTGCGCAGCGTGATCCGTGTCGACGTCGCCACCGTGTTGTTGCAGTGGGCGGCAGGTGGCCTGTTCTTCCTGTGGTTCACCACGCGTCGGCGAGAGGTGGGCGTGGGGTACGGCTGGCTGCTGCGCGGCACGTATCTTCTGCTGGCTGTCGGCGCGGCCGCAGCCGGGTTCGAGTTCGGCGCGGTCCCAGTTCGCGAGGCATCGTCCATCGCGGTCGCAGCCGCAGCCCTTGCTGCGTTGGTGGTGTCGGGGGTGCGCCGTAAGGCGGGCGTTTCCGGCCAGTCGGCCGAACACGATCGGCGCAGTGAGCGAGTGGCGGCGATGACGGGCATCGACCGCACGGTGGCCGAACGGCCGGCCGACGCCGCATCGCCCGGCCGCGAGTTCCCACCGGCGCTCGACCTGCTGGCGCCCGCCTTGGCAATCGCCGGTCTCGTGGCTGCGGCGGTCGACGCCGGCGGCAACCTGGCCGTGTCGTTGTTGCGCATGTTTGCCGGTGCCGCGTTTCTCGGCGCGGTCACCGATGCGATGCTGTTGGGCCATTGGTATCTCGTGCAACCCGGCCTGCCGCGCCGCCACCTCAACGAGTTGGTGCGGGCGCTGGGCTTGGTGTGGCCGGCGGAGATCATCTCACTGCTGCTGCCCACCGGCATGTTCTCCGTGTGGTCCGGCACGGTCAACGATGGATGGGGTGGTCAGCTCGGCTGGTTCTGGGCCGCGTGCTCCCTGGCCACGCTGGTGCTGGTGTTCGCCACCCGTGCCGCGCTGCGCGAGCGCTACTACTCGGCGGTGATGTCGGCCACCGGCCTGCTCTACCTTGCCATCCTCACCGCTTTCGGCACCGACCTGGTGGCCAGAGCGATCCTCGCCGGCTGACACTCCGTCCGGCGCGGCTGGTCAATCGTGCGAATCTCGGGCAGACTTTCCCCCATGCCGAGACCCATCTGGAGCGGAACGATCAGTTTCGGACTCGTTGCCATCCCGATCAAGCTGTACAACGGGGTGAGCAAGAAGAGCGTGTCGTTCAACCAGCTCGACGACCGTTCGATGAGCCGCATCAAGCTGAAGAAGGTCTCCGCCGACACCGGCGACGACGTGCCCGACGAGCACATCGTCAAGGGCTACGAGATCTCCAAGAACCACTATGTGGTGGTCGACCCCGACGAGCTCGAGCCGTTCATGCCTTCGGTGACGAAGTCCATCGACCTCGAGGAGTTCGTCGATCTCGCCGAGATCGACCCCGTCTACTTCGACTCGCAGTACATCGTCGCCCCCGACAAGACGCCCAAGCCGTATGCGCTGCTGGCGCGGGCGATGGAGCAGGCGGGCAAGGTGGCGATCGGCCGCTTCGTGATGCGCAATAAGCAGTACGTGGCCGCGCTGCGTGCGGTGGACGGCAAGTTGATGATGAGCACGATGGTGTTCGCCGACGAGATCGTGCCGATGAGTGCGGTCGACGAACTCGATGGTCTCGCCGACGTGCATGTGAGCGACAAGGAAGTGCTGATGGCCGAGTCGCTGGTGGAATCTTTGTCGGCTGCCTTCGAGCCCAAGAAGTACCGCGACAACTACCGCGAGCAGGTGCTCGACCTCATCGAACGCAAGGCCGCCGGCGAGCAGTTGGAGGCACCGACTGCCGTGGCCGCCGCACCCGCAGTCGTCGACCTGATGGCTGCGTTGGAGGCGAGTGTGAAGGCTGCCAAGGATGCCCGCAAGCGGCACCCGGCCGGTGGCCCGGAGATGGTGCCGGCGGCCGCCGCAGTCGCGGCCAAGCCCAAGCCCAAGCGCGTGCGCAAGTCGGCGTGAGCGCGCGCACCACGGTGCAGGTGGGTGGGCGCGAGCTCAGCCTGAGCAATCTCGACAAGGTGCTGTACCCGGCCACCGGCACCACCAAGGCGGAGGTGATCGAGTACTACGCCCGCATCGCGCCGGTGATGGTGCCCCACCTCACCGGCCGCTGCATCACGTTGAAGCGCTTCCCCGACGGCGTCGACAAGGATGGCTTCTTCGAGAAGCGCTGCCCGAAGCACCGTCCCGAGTGGGTCGCTGTGGCGATCGGCCCCGGCGACCGGAATGGCGATGTCGCCTACTGCCGGATGGACGAAGCCGCCTCGCTGGTGTGGGCCGCGAACATGGCCGCGCTGGAGCTGCACGTGCCGATGGCCCTGTCGGCCGATCTCGACGCCCCCCGTGCCGTCGTGTTCGACTTCGACCCCGGTGCGCCGGCCGCGATGAAGGAGTGCTGCGAGGTCGCGCTGTGGGTGCGCGAGATCCTGGCCGCGGTCAACCTGCAGGGCTTCGCCAAGACATCGGGTTCGAAGGGCCTGCAGCTGTACGTGCCGCTGAACCCCGGTACACCCAAGGACCTGTGCACCCACGAAGTGGCCGCCGACTTCGCGCTCGCCGTCGGCCAACTGCTGGAGCATCAGCACCGCGACCGGGTGACGACGACGATGGCGAAGGCCGTGCGGCCGGGGAAGATCTTCGTCGACTGGAGTCAGAACGCCAGGTTCAAGACCACGATCGGCGTGTACTCGATGCGTGCCCGCCCGGAGCCGACGTGTAGCACGCCGGTGACGTGGGAGGAAGTGACCGAGTGTGCCGAGGGCGGCCCCGAACTGCGCTTCAGCTGGCGCGAGGTGCTGGCGCGGGTCGAGGAGCACGGCGACCTGTTCGAGCCTGTGCTGACGATGCAGCAAGCCCTCCCTGGCGGCCGGCCGACGTAACCTGCGCCCATGCGCGACATCCCCCGCACGCTCTACGCCGATGAGCACGAACAGTTCCGCAGCGCGTTTCGCTCGTGGCTCGACAAGGAAGTCGTGCCACACCACGAGCAGTTCGAGCGCGATGGCATCACGCCCCGCGAGTTGTGGTTGGCCGCGGGGTCTCACGGCTTCCTCGGGCTCACCGTGCCGGAGCAGTTCGGCGGTGGTGGCACCGATGACTACCGGTTCGCGGCGGTCATGCAGGAAGAGGTCAGCTACACGGGGGTGATCGGCAGTGCCAACGGCTTCACCCTGCACAACGACATCGTGCTGCCCTACTTCGTCGGCCTGTGCGACGATGAGCAGAAGGCGCGTTGGCTGCCCGGCATGTGCAGCGGCGAGCGCATCGGTGCGATCGCGATGACCGAACCGAACACGGGCAGCGACCTTGCAGCCATCCGCACGACTGCGGTGCGCCACGGCGACACGTTTGTGGTGAACGGCGCGAAGACCTTCATCACCAATGGCATCAACAGCGACGCGATCGTCGTCGCAGTCAAGACCGACTCGGCGGCCAAGCATCGCGGCATGAGCCTGCTCGTGGTCGAGCGCGGCATGAAGGGCTTCGACCGCGGCCGCAATCTGGACAAGCTGGGCATGCACGCGCAGGACACGGCCGAGTTGTTCTTCACCGACGTGGAGGTGCCCATGGCCAACCTGCTGGGTGAGGAGGGCAAGGGCTTCTACTACCTCATGTTGAACCTCGCACAGGAACGCCTTGGCATGGCGGTGGGCGCGGCAGCCGTGTGTCAGGCTGCGCTCGACCAGACGCTGGCGTACACCAAGGAACGCAAGGCCTTCGGCCGGTCGGTGGGGCAGTTCCAGCACAACAAGTTCCTGCTCGCCGAGCTCAGTACCGAGGTGCAGATCGCCCAGGTCTACGTCGATCGCTGCGTCGAGCTGCACTGCGCCGGCCAGTTGTCCGCCGAGCAGGCTGCCGCTGCGAAGTTCTGGACCACCGAGTTGCAGAACAAGGTGGTCGATCGCTGCTTGCAGCTGCACGGTGGCTACGGCTACATGATGGAGTATCCGATCGCACGCGCATGGGCCGACAGCCGCATCCAAACCATCTACGGCGGCACCAGCGAGATCATGCGCGAAATCGTCGGCCGCGCCATCACCGGCGACTGAAACCCTGGTCCGCGTCGCGGCCCGACCACCGATCCACGTGGTCACGGGCGCGACACGAAGACGAAAACGTGGTGCCCACGGCGGCAACGATCGGGCAGACTGGGGGTTGATGAATGACTGAGGACCCAGCCCGGCCCATCCGTTTCGAGTCCCTGGAGGTTCCGTCAAGACCGCATCCCTGCACGCCCGCGACATCTCGCTCGCGCTCGGCGCCCGCCACATCCTCGAGGGGGTCGATCTTGCCGTCGACCCCGGCCAACGCATCGGCCTGGTGGGGCCCAATGGCGTCGGCAAGTCCACCCTGTTGCGTCTGGTTGCCGGCCAATTGCCGCCGGATCGGGGAGCGGTCACGCTCGCGCCCGCAACCGCGAACGTCGGTTACCTGCCACAGGAACCGGAGCGAACCGACGAGACGGTCCGCGAGTACCTCGCTCGCCGCACCGGTGTTGCTGCGGCATCGATTGCCCTCGATGCCGCAACCACGGCGATGGCCGCGGGCGACGCAGGAGCCGATGATGCGTACAGCGACGCGCTCGACCGTTGGCTCGCCCTTGGCGCCGCCGACTTCGACTCGCGCGTCGCAGACGTGTGGGCCGACCTCGGCCTGCCGGAGCGCCTGCTCGACGAACGTCTGCCGGTCCTCTCCGGTGGCGAGGCCGCCCGAGTCGGATTGGCGGCGCTCTTCCTCGCTCGCTTCGACGTGTTCTTGCTCGACGAGCCCACCAACGACCTCGACCTCGATGGCCTCGCCCGGTTGGAACGTTTCGTCTCCGGGCTGGCTGCCGGCTGCGTGATCGTCAGCCATGACCGCACGTTCCTGCAGCGCACTATCACTCACGTGGTGGAGATCGACGAGTTCACGCATGCGTCCGCTCGGTACGCCGGCGGGTGGGACGCATACCTGCGCGAGCGCGAGGTGAGCCGCCAGCAGGCGTGGCAGGCGTTCGAGGAGTACGACACCAAGCGTTCGTCGCTCGCCGGACGAGCGCAACGCGAACGCGAGTGGGCCACCCAGGGCTTGTCGAAGGCGAAGAAGAAGCCGAGCGACAACGACAAGTACATCAAGGCGTTCAAGATCAACCAGAGCGAGCAGCTGGCGGGCAAGGCGGCCCGCACCGACAAGATGGTGGAACGGCTGGAGGTCGTCGAGGAGCCCCGCGAGCCGTGGCAGTTGCGGATGCAACTGGCCGAGGTGGAACGCAGCGGTGACGTCGTTGGCCGGCTGCAGCGTGCTGTCGTGCAGCGCGACTCGTTCACGCTCGGCCCGGTGGATCTGCAGATCGGCTATGGCGAACGCGTCGTGATCGAGGGCCCGAACGGGAGCGGCAAGTCGACGCTGCTGGGCGCGTTGCTCGGCGAGATCCCGCTCGCCTCCGGAGTACATTGGCGCGGACCCGGCGTCGTGGTCGGCCGGCTGGAACAGGCCCGCCAGCAACTCACCGACGAACCCACCGTGCTCGCTGCGTTCCTCGCCGTCACCGGCTTGATCATCAGTGACGCGCGCACGCTGCTGGCCAAGTTCGGCATCGGAGCGGAACACGTCAACCGGCCCGCAGAGTCGCTGTCGCCAGGCGAACGCACTCGGCTCGTGCTGGCATTGTTGATGGCGAAGGGGTCGAACTGCCTCGTGCTGGACGAGCCCACCAACCACCTCGACATGCCGGCCATCGAGCAACTGGAGCAAGCGGTGGAGACGTTCGCGGGCACGGTGCTGCTCGTCAGCCACGACCGATCCCTGCTCACCAACGTGCGCCGCACGCGCACCATCGTCCTGCGCGACGGCCGGCTCGTCAGCGACACCCCGGCCTGACGCCCGCCGTCCGAGTGCCTCGGACAGGGCCTCAGGCTGTGGCGGAGGCGACTCGGCGGGCGGCGAACACGCCGACGGCGGCAAGGACGGCGGCGAGGGCGAGGTTGGTGCCCAGGGCGCCGGCGAGCGACCACGAGGTGCGATCGGCGATGGCGACCGTCGCGCCGCCGATGCCGCCCATCAAGGAGAAGCCGACCGCATCGGCCAACGTCACCTGGCTGCTCACCTCGCCCTCGCGGCCGTCGGTCGCGTACGACATCGCGGCCACGGTCGCCGGGTTGTAGAGCAAGCCCATCCCGAGACCGCCGATGGCCCAGGCGACGAACACCGCTGGCAGCGGCCACCACGACCACAGCACCGGCACGACCAGCACGATGCCGAGCAGCATCACGAGGAAGCCGACCTGCATCGCCGGTGCAGTACGCGCCGGTGGACGGCGGGCGCGAATCCACTGGCCTGCCGTCCAACTCAACGCCGCGCCGATGATCACGAAACCTTGCACGAGCGGGCGCGCCCCGTGGATGCGGTCGGCGGCGAGCGGGATGAAGCTGTCGGCGCCGAGGAAGGTTGCCGTGGCGATGATGCGGCAGAGGATGATCGCCGCCAGGCCTCGGCGGGCGGTGAGCACCCCCGCCGGCAACAGGCGCCGCAGCGGCGCAATGGAGAGCGCAAGGCCGAAGCCGGAGGTGGCCACCGCCGCCAACGGATTGGCGAACTGCAGGCCGGTGACCAGCATGCCGATGCCCAACGCGGCGGCGACCGCAGCGGGGATCTTGCTACCGACACGCTCGTAGGGCACAGACCCATAGCGCATCATCGGCCGGACTGCCAGCGCGCCCACCGCCAGCGTGAACGGCACCAGCGCGAGGAACACCCATTCCCAACCGAAGGCGTCGGTGATCCAACCCGACAACGCCGGCGCGAACAGGCTGGGGAGCACCCACCCGGCCGAAAGGTAGGCGTACATCATCGGCTGGCGATCCTTCGGAAAGGCACGCTTCACCAGCATGTAGGCGATGGGGGAGAAGCCGCCGGTGCCCGCACCCTGGAGTGCGCGGCCGACGACGATCCAGATCATCGACGGTGCTGCGGCGGCCACGACCAGGCCGGCGATCAACGTGACGATGCACAGGGCGAAGGGCAACGCCGGCCCTCGTCGATCCGACAGCTCGCCTGCTGCCACGAGCGCAACCAGGTTGGCCAACGTGTACACCGCCAGCGACACGCCGTAGAGCGCGTCGCCGCCGAGTTGGTCGGTGATCGTCGGCAGCGCCGTGATCACGGCCGTCACGTCGAACGCGACCAGCATGACTACCAGCACCATGCCGGTGGCCAGCATCCGTTGGTCGGCGTTGAACGGTGTGCGAGCGACGCCCGCAGTACCCGTGTCGCTGGCGTTGCCCGGTGGGGCTGTCACACCGGGGAACCCGGGGCCACCAGCGGCCACGGGCGATTGCGCTCAGCGGTGAGCGCCAGGTCGAGCAGCAGCTGCTCGGTGAAGTGACGCCCGACCACCTGCAGGCCGATCGGCAGGCCATCGATGGCGCCGGCGGGGATGGCGATCGCCGGGTTGCCGTGCAGGTTGGCGGCAAA
>JANONE010000181.1:0-1867 GCA_031420675.1 Ilumatobacteraceae bacterium
GCGAGGGTGATCGGCGGTGGCGCGTTTTCTCGCCGGAGCCCCTTCGCCCACTGGTACCAAGACGTGCGCGCTCTCGGCTTTCTGCGCCCACCATGGGGCCTTGCCTATGACAACCTCTTCACGCTGTCGTTCGCCTGATCCCGCGGATGCCTGCGCCAACTACTCGCCGGTGAGCCGGTCGAGTACCGGGCGGGGCACAGGTTTCAGGCGGCCCGTGGAAGGGTACGAAACAACCCAGCGCAGCGTGTCGCCGCGCCGAGCGGAGAGGTTGTGGTTCCATGTCCGAGATTGAAGTCAACACCCGGTTCCTGAGCAAGGTTGGCGTCCACATAAGTGACTCCGGTGGAGCCGGTCGGCCAGTGGTGTTGATCCACGGCTGGCCAATGTCGAAGGAGAGCTGGAAGCCACAGATTCCCGCTTTGACGCAGGCCGGCTACCGGGTGGTGGCCTACGACCGTCGCGGCTTCGGGCACAGCGACAAACCGAGTGGCGGGTACGACTACGACACCCTCACTGACGACCTGGAGGGGTTGATGTCAGAGCTCGACTTGCATGACGTCACGCTTGTGGGGTTCTCGATGGGCGGCGGCGAGGTTGCGAGATACGTCTCCAAATACGGCCAGGACCGACTCCACAGCGTTGTGTTTGCGGCTGCAATACCCCCGTACCTGATGCACACCGACGACAACCCCGAGGGCCCGCTCACCAACGACCAAGCCGAACAGATGAAAGCCGGCTTGACCGCTGATCGAGACGCGTTCTTCGATCAGTTCACCAAACAGTTCTTCTCGGTGAACGGCGAATTGAAGGTGACCGAATCGGAGCGACAGGAAGCAGTGGAGCTCTGCCGGCAATCGGACCAGGTGGCCGCGGTCAAGTGCATGGCGTCGTTCGCAACTGAAGATTTCCGAGACGACCTCCCGAATGTCACAGTACCCACACTCGTCATTCATGGCGACGGCGACGGGATCGTGCCGTTGCAGGGTTCAGGCGCACGCACCCATGCGGCGATCGCACACAGCAAGTTGGTGGTACTGCCCGGAGCCCCCCACGGCTGCAACCTCAGTCATCGCGACGAGTTCAACGCTGCACTGATTGCTTTCTTGAAGTCCTGAGGCACTGCCTGTCGCGTCGTTCGAGGGCGTCAGTCACCCGTGTGCGACAGCACCGAAGCGGCTGCATGCCAGCCGCTCATACCGTGCACACCGGGACCCGGTGGGGTGGACTGCGAGCAGAGCCACACCCCCGCCACCTTCGTGCGATACGGGTCGATCGCAAGGCGTGGTCGTGCCACGGTCTGCCACGATGTCATCGCGCCGCCGGCGATGTCGCCGCCGATGTATGACCGGTTGTACGCCGCGTAGTCGTTGGCACCGGTGACCCGGCGGTGCAGCAACAGGTCGCGCCAACCCGGGGCGAAGCGATCGAACTGCCCCTCGATGCCGTCCGTTGCTGCGGCCGAGGTGCAGCCGTTAGGCACATGCCGGTACGCCCAGACCACATGCTGGCCGGCGGGCGCCCGCGACGGGTCGACCACCGACGGCTGGGTAACGATCACATACGGCAACTTCGGCACGGCGCCGCGCGCGGTTGCGGCCTCCGCAGCAGCGATTGTGCGGTACTCACCGCCGAGATGCACCGTGCCCGCCGAGGCGCACGCTGAGGCCGTCCACGGCATCGGCCCGGAGAGCAACATGTCCAACTTCCACGCCGCCACGCCGTGCTTCCATCGCTGCGGCTGGGTGTCGCTGAGTGCGGCGAACTGGCCGGGCGTGACATCGAGCAATGTCGCGGCCGCTGACGGCAGGTCGCGCAGATGGTCGACAGGTGTGTCGCACACGATCTCGCCGCCATGCTGGGTGATGAC
>JANONE010000182.1:0-2841 GCA_031420675.1 Ilumatobacteraceae bacterium
CCGTGCGGGCTGGCAACAAGTACTCGAAAACTCAGGTTTCCAACAGGTCACCATCGGACCACCCGTCGACACCTTCGGCGGTGCGACCGGCGAAGCCAAAGCACGCTCGTTCGAGGTCTACGGCTACGCCTTCCTCGCCCGACGCGCCTGACACAAGCCCGCACGTACGTCAGCACCGACCGAACCAACACAAGAGATCCCAAACCCGAAAGGACTGAACATGGCTACTGATGACAAAGTGGTAATCGGCCAAACACACGGAACGAACGACCCCGAGGCCGTGCTCATCGGCTACCCCCGACCTCCTCGGCGTCGAATCGCTACGCGCCGGCAAACAAGCACTGATGTGGCTGACCAAAGACGGCGTACACATCGCGACCAACGGATACGCCGAAGGCATCTCCGTGCCCGGCGCACCCTCGATCAGCGACCTCCACGCCGAGTTCATCGAACGAGGCGGACGGTTCTACGCCTGCCCCGTCTGCGTCAAGAGTCGTGGCCTGGAGAACGCCGAATGGGTACAAGGCGCCGAAGTCAAAGGCGTTCCATCCCTCCTTGAGTTCACCGAAGGCGGTGCGCTCACGTTCAACTACTGACCGGATACGTTCGGCGCGCCCAGGGCAGAACGTTCCGGCAACGACGAAAGGGGCACTCGACCATGACCAACGACACCCCTGCGCGGCACTTCGGACCCGTACTCGATTGCGCTGACCCTGACCGTCTCGCCGAGTGAACCGCCGGGTTTGGTAGAGGGTTTGATTCCACGAAAGGGTTCCCAGCCGCTCACTTCTCCAGCTGACCATCGCCATCGTCGTCGCCGGCTGGCCACCGAGCACGGCACGGGGATTGAGTCCAGCCGGCGGTCACCATTGGGTTATCGAGGTCAGCGGCCAGCAAGGTTGCGGCCTCGGCGTCTTGTTCCCGCGTCCGCGCGGGAGTGTTCCCCCGGCCATGTCGAGCCGGCGTGGTCGGTGTCGGTGTCGGTCGCGGCCGGTCGGCTCGGCGCGCGCCGCCGACGTCGCGGACTGAACGTATCGCCGGGGCCGAGTACAGATCGCCGGTTCGGAGTGCGCTTCTCGTCGGCGACCGACGCGTTCTGTGTGCGTTGACATGAACATTCTGCGCTACTAGTCCTTCATGGCGGCCACTCGCTGGCCCACGATCACTGCTTCGATGCTGGATGAAGCCGCAGATCGGTATGCCTCGCCATGACGGCGAAGTCGGCGTCCGCGTGCAGCACCTCGGCTCCGGCTCTGATCGCCACCGCGGCGATGAGACAGTCGATCAGCTTCCGGACGGTTTCGCCGCGCACCCGGCAGGCGCGATACAGCGCCGCTGCGGCGTCATAGTCGGCCGGCGTGGTGGGCAGCATCGTGGCCCGCCCGAGCAACCCACGAAGCCGGGCGAGGTGATGCTCGTCGCGGGCGCCGGCGAGGACTTCCATCGCCACCGGATCGCAGATGGCGAGGTCGTCAGCGAGGAGGCGATCGACGGCCTCGCACGTCGATGAACCGGTATCGCGGAGGAACTCGATCCAGGCCGATGTATCGACGAGGATCACGCTCTGCTCGCACGCATCTCATCGAGATCGCCATCCCAGCCAGATCCACGCAACGAGCGCGCTTCGTCGACTCCGAGAGGTTCTCCGGCAAGCCGGCTCAGCGCGAGATTGACGGCGTCGCGCTTGGTCACAAGGTGATAGCGGTCCATCACCCGCTGACAGAGCTCGTCATCGATGTCGATGTTGGTGCGTGACATACACTGAGCATACACCACATCACCGAGGTGACCCGCGGAACCGGCGAAGTCGAGCGAGTTGATCGCCTTCGAGAGCCGCTCATAGCAGCCGCACAGATTCGTGCGCGCCGACCACCGTGTCACAAACCCATATCGGCGCCTCGGCGCTATGCAAAGGAAGGGCCTGCAGATCCCGACATCCGGCCTTCATACCGCCGAGTAGCGAATCGCCGAACCAGGCACCAGGGCGGCGAGTGCTTTCAGCGCGGGCTCGGTCGCTGGTCCCCACATCTTCGTCAGCAGCCACGTCCGGCCCCCATCGTGGACCGGTGATTCAGTGAAGTACCTATCGACATCTCCCTTGGGGAACTTGGCAGCGAAGGCATCCAACAACTCCGCATCGTCGAGGACACCGTCGACGCTCAACCATCGGCTACGGCCAAGCACGTCGATGAGAGCAGCAGGTTCGACGCCTGCGGCGACGACAGCGAGGACCATCTCCATCACGGCGCGCCGTTTCCGCAACGGAGGTGTCGAGCCGGTGCCCGTGTGAATCACGTACTGAGTCCAGTCCCGATTGGTTGTCTTCGCCGCGCGGGCAACGGTCTCACGACGACGCAGTTGGACTACGAATTCCTCCGTAGGTTTAGGTTCGAATACAGTCTCGTCAGGGGCACACCGCCAACCAACAAGGGTGGGCGACGACGAGTCGGCCGAGGCGAGCAGCGCCAGGTGACAGGTACACGCGTGGCAGGCTGGGCGCGTGAGCACTCCGCGCCCAGCCACCGAGCACACCGCCGCGGCCCACGCGGCATGCACCGATCACCTGGCGTTCGGTGATCGCCGCGACTTCGACCGGGCAGGTCGTGGCCGTCTCGCCGCACTCGAGCCGCCCGTGATCGCCGGCCCGATGGGGCGTCCCGTGTGGGACATGGGCGCATTCGCATTTCTCGACGACGAGTGCCCCCGGAGGTGAATCCCAGCCTGTGGCGCCAGGGCCGGCTGAACAGCATCCACGGTCTGTTCGAAGTCGTGCCCGGCATCTACCAGGTCCGCGGGTACGACATTTCCAACATCACGTTCATACGCACCGACAGCGGTTGG
>JANONE010000183.1:0-3713 GCA_031420675.1 Ilumatobacteraceae bacterium
TTGAAGCCACGGCGCCAGTCGAACTTGTCGACTGCGTGCTCGAGACCGAGGTTACCCTCCTGGATGAGATCGAGGAGATCCATGCCCTGGGGGAGGGGATAGCGGCGAGCGATGCTCACCACGAGGCGCAGGTTGGCGCGAATAAAACGATCCTTGGCTTCTGCAGCCTTGGCCACCGAGGCCTTCAGTGCAGCGCCCTTCTCGCCGTTGGTGAGGCGCCCGGCCGCGTCGCGGCCCGCCTCGATCACGCGGGAGAGCTCGCGCTCTTCTTCCGCATTCAGCAGCGACACCTTTCCGATGTCGTTCAGGTACAATCCGATGGAGTCATTCATGGCAGTTTGTCTCAACTCTTTGGTTCGTCGTCAGATTCCGCGGCGAGGTGTGTCGTTCGGCACAGGACCGGTGACTTGCCTCACAGACAGGGGCGCACAGAAATACCCACGAAATACCCACGAAATGGCACCGTGCAACCCAATCCTTTGGGTGGTCATATTGGGGGGAGGTGTAATAGTACTACATCGGTCGCTTCTTGTCCTGTCAGAAGTGAACTTGCCGGTTTCCTGACGATTCTGCGCGACCGATCTGTCGTGCGGCCGTACCAGCCGCCGCGATGGCCCTACACTTGCCCGCCGTGCCCCAACGAATCGGATTGTTCGGCGGTACGTTCGACCCCCCTCACGTCGGCCACCTCGTCACGGCGGTCAACGTGCGCCATGCCTTGCGCCTCGACCTCGTAATCCTGATGGTGGCAAACGTCCCTTGGCAGAAGGCGGGCTTGCGGTCCATCGCTGCTGCCGAGGCCCGATTCGCGATGGTGCAGGCCGCAGTCGCCGACGTTGCCGGACTGGCCGCGTCGCGGGTCGAGATCGACCGCGGTGGGCCCAGCTATACCGCCGATACCCTGGCATTCTTGGCACTCGAACACCCCGGAGCAGCACTGTTCACCATCGTCGGCGATGATGCCGCGGCGAAAATCGAGACGTGGGAACGTCACGAGGAGGTTGCAGCGCGGTCCACACTGGTCGTCGTCGACCGTCCGGGTGAGCCGGTGCAACTGCCGGCGGGCTTCAATTGGGAGCGTGTGGAAGTGCCTCGGTTGGAGGTGTCCAGCACCGAACTACGCGATCGTTGTCGCGACGGTCGGCCCCTGGACTACCTGGTCACGGAGCCGGTGCTCGAGGTCATTCGTTCCTTGCACCTGTACGAGGACGTCGTATGACCGCTCTCGCCAACGTTCGGCGGAGACGAACGGCAGTGATGTTGACAGCGAACCTGCTGGCCGCCGTCGGTCTCCTCGGCATGGGCTATACCGGGGTCAGGGCACTGCAGCGCTATGAGGGCGCCACCAAGGTGAGCGTCCAGTCGATCAAACTGCCGGCCACACCGGTGGGCATGTTGGCCACCGTCGACAAGAAAGACGTGCTCACCAGCATCACCGTGTTCGTGCTGAAGGCCGGTACGCAGTTGGGCGGCAGCATCGTGACGCTCCCGGTGTCGGCCGACTCGACTCCCGGTGTTGGCGACCAGCGTGTTCCGCTGACGCAGGTCTATGCCGACGGTGGCGCCGATGCGCTGGTCTTGGCCGTGGAGAGCATCCTGTCGATCACGCTGGATGTCAGCACGGTGGCCTCGGCAGCAGACGCCGAGTCACTGCTGCAAGCCGTGACACCGGTGAAGGCCGACCTGCCCGCCGACGTGCTGGGCACGTCGTCCGGCAACACCATCACGGTCTTCGATGCCGGCGATAACAATCTGTCGGCCGCGCAGACGGTGCAGTTGCTCAATGCCACCGCCGCAGGCCAGGTCGAAGCCGATCGGCGCGGGAACATCGAGGCCTTGTGGGTCGGTGTTGCCGCATCGGTCGGCGCCGGCCGCTCCGCACCTGATGCGCTGGCACCGATCGCCTCGCTCGCCGATCTCCTCGGCAAGCTGTTCGCGGGCCCCAGCGAAGCACGTGGTTTGCCTGCCGTCGCCGCCGCCGCCGCCGACAACCCCAATTCGAAAGACGTCGAAACGCTCGACCGTGCCGAGGCCATCTTCGTGCTGGCCTCGGTGGCACCCGCGTCCATGTCGGCGCCGTCGCCCGGGCTGGTGTTCCGGATCGAGGCACCTCCCGGCTACCAGGAGCGGGTGAAGTTCGCTGTGCGTGCGGTGTTGTACCTGGGCGCCAACGTGCAGTCCGTCTACCTCGGCGGCGAGGTGCACGCGGCGACGCGCTACTACATCGACGACCCGCGACTGGTGAAACAGGCCGAGAGCAACAATGCGTTGTTCGGCAACACCGAAACCCTGACGCCCGACCTGCCCATCGAGGGCATCGACGTCATCTTGCAGCTGGGCACCGACTTCCTCACCGGTGTGGGCGACGCACTGCCCAGCACCACCACCTCGACAACGGAGCCCGAATGACCAAGACCGCCGGAGAGGCTGCACTCGAGTTGGCCAAGGTGGCCGCTCGCGCCGCCGACGACAAGCAGGCCGAGCACACGTTGGTGCTCGAGGTGGGCGACGTGCTGCAGATCACCGACTACTTCGTCATCGCCAGCGCCGGCAATCGCCGGCTGGTGAAGGCCGTTGTCGATGCGGTGGAGGAGGCCGTGCGCGATCAACTCGGTCGCACGCCGATCCGCTCGGAGGGCGCCGCCGAGCAGCAATGGGTGCTGGTGGACTACGGCGACGTGGTGGTGCACATCTTCGCCGAGGAAGTCCGCATGTACTACGAGATCGAGCGGCTCTACCGCGACGTGCCCAAGATCTCGTGGGGCGAGTGACCCTCCCCCTCCGAGCGCAGCCACGTTCGTTGTGATCGGCGTCACCGATGGAGGTGAGCTTGCCATCGCTAGCGTTGATGGGGTTATGGCTTTGACTCTGTCCGGTCCCTTCGACACCGCCCAACTTCCGCGCGTCGCCGCTCATCCCGTCACCATCACGGTGGCACGCATGGTGGTCCCCGGGTTCGAAGGGCAGTACGTCGAGTGGACGGAGGAGGTCGTGGCCACGTTGCGCACGGTGCACGGCTGCCTCGGCGCCGGCGTACTGCACCCCGGCCCCGACGGTGGCGAGCACCAGATCATCTTCCGCTTCGTCGACGGGCTGCACCTGCGCCAGTGGGAACGTTCGCCGCAGCGAGCCGCCCTGATGGCACGAGCCGCCGGCTTCGTGCAGAACGAGCGGATTCAGCGCACCGTTGGCATCGACAACTGGTTCGAACTGTCCGATAGGGCCGAGCCCAAGCGCCCGTTGTGGGGTCGCATCGCCACCGACGTTGCCTGGGTGTACCCCGTCGCCATCGTCATCTCGCTACTCGTGGCACCGCGCATTGCCGAATTGCCGTTCGCGGTACGGGTCACCATCTCCACGTTGTTGATCACGGCGGTGATGCGGTTGGCGGTCGGGCCGCTGCGTTCGCGGTTGCGGTCACGCCGAACTCTGTGAACGTCTTGCGCATCACGTTTTGAGAGGGTCGGCCGCGCTGGTATCGTCCTGCACTCGTTCGGGGCTGTAGCTCAGTTGGTAGAGCATCTCCATGGCATGGAGAGGGTCTGGGGTTCGATTCCCCACAGCTCCACGAACAAACCCCAGGTCAATTGACCTGGGATTGTTTCGTTTTCGGGTCTAATTGGTATTGGTGAGTAACGGGGTGAGCAACGGATACTAAGCCGGTCTGGCGCCGGGGCGCGTTGCCGATGGATTGGAGTGGCTCATTGGAGTAG
>JANONE010000184.1:0-14853 GCA_031420675.1 Ilumatobacteraceae bacterium
CTGCCATCACCCGCTGCTGGGCGGCGATGCACCTGTTGCATTGCGGCCCGTCACCGCCAACTGAGCCGGCCACACAAGTGCCGGCCGTTGAGGTGCCGCCTGGTCACCAGGTGTCATGGGGCCCGCTCGCATCCACCGGGCGGGGCTCGTTGCGTAGTGTCCTGTCGTCGTACCGCTTCGGTGCCGGCGACCCCACCACCCGGCTCGCACAGGGTGAGTTCTGGCGCGCGACCTTCACCCCGCAAGGGTGCGGAACGCTGCACCTCGACTGGCGCGGCAACGAACTGCATGCCGAGGCCTGGGGCCCTGGCGCCGACTGGCTGCTCGACCGCGTTGGCGCCCTCACCGGGGCACTGGATGCGGGTCATGTCTTCGTCACCGGCCATCCGCAGCTCCTCGCGGCCCAACGCACTCACCCGGATGTGCGGTTCGGTGCCAGCGCCACCCTCTATCACGAACTGCTCCCCACCATCCTCGGGCAGCGCATCACGGCCGGCCAAGCGACCAGTCAATGGCACGCGCTCGTGTATCGACTGGGCGCTGCGGCGCCCGGGCCATTGCCGGGGCTACGGCTTCCACCGGCCGCCACCGACCTCGCCCAGCGCCCGGCATGGTGGTTCCACCCACTGGGCATCGAAGCCACGCGAGCGAACGCGTTGCGCCAGGTCGCACGCCACGCGGATCGGCTGCACCAGTGGGCACTCCTTGCTCCGTCGGCAGCAGCGGCCAAACTGCGCTTGCTGCCGGGCATCGGCCAATGGACGGTGGGTTCGGTGCTGGCGACGGCCATGGGCGATCCCGACGCACTCGCCGTCGGCGACTATCACCTCAAGCACCTCATCGTGCACGCGCTCACCGGGCGAGCACGAGGCACCGACGAGGAGATGCTCGATCTGCTCGCCCCCTACGCCGGGCAGCGTGGTCGCGCTGCACGTTTGCTGCTCCTGGCAGGTCACCGCCCCCCGAAGTTCGGGCCACGGCAGCGCGTGCTCCCCATGAGCCGTTGGTGACGACCCCTAGCAGGCGATCCCAATGGTGTTAGCGTCGCTGTGTTTGGACGCCCCGTGATTCCCCGATGACCACCGCCGCCACCGACATCCCCACGTTCGACCCGACCATCGAGACTGCTGCTTGGCGAAGCGTGCTCTGCAAGGCCGGCCTCGTCTACCTCTTCTCGCGCCTGTGCGTCTCGATCGGTGCGGCGATCGTGGCCGCAGAACTACGCGCCGACGACAACCTGGTGAAGGCCAGGTTTCCCAGCGCAACGTTCGCCGACCCGCACTATGCGAACAGAACGCTCCCCACCAGCGCCGTCCGCCCGATGCTGGATGTCCTCACCTCGTGGGACGGCCTCTGGTACCTACGCATCGTCCGTTCCGGCTACCCGCACCTGGTACGCCCCGACATCACCTACGACATGAGCGACGCGCGCGCGGCCTTCTTCCCCGCCTATCCGATGCTGGTCCGGTTGGTGGATCGCCTCCTCCCCGGCGGCGACACGGTCGCAGCGCTGTTCACCAACTTCGTGCTCGGCGCTGTCGCCATCCTCCTCGCCGGGTTGCTGGCCCGCGAACTGTTCGGGGTGCGCGTGAGCGAGCGCACGATGGTGCTGATGGCGCTCTTCCCGGGCAGCTTCGTGCTGTCGTTCGCGTACACCGAGGCGCTGTTGCTGACCTTGGCCGGCGGCTGCCTGTGGTTCCTGCTCAAGCGTCAGTGGGTGCTGGCAGGCATCCTCGCCGCGATCGGCACGGCGACGCGACCGAACGGCGTCGCTCTGGTCGCGGCGTGTGCGGTCGCGTCGTTCATCGCCATTCGTGACCGCCGCGAGTGGCGGTCGCTCATCGCTCCCCTGCTCTCGCCACTCGGCTTCATCGGATTCATGCTGTGGCTCGGCTCGCATACGGGCGAACGCGGCGTGTGGTTCCGAGTGCAGACCGAAGCGTGGGGCGAAGGCACCAGCTTCGGCCTCACCGCGATCCGTCGCACGATCAAGGCGTTCACCCATCCGCTCACGTCGCCCACCAACATAGTCACCGCCGTCAGCGTGCTCACGTTGTGCCTGTTGTTGTGGTTCCTGCGCAAGCACCGGTTACCGCCGGCGTTCAACGCTTATGTCGTTGTCGTGGTGTTGCTGATGCTGCTGCCCAGCACGGTCACCGCTCGCCCACGGTTCCTCTTCACGGCCTTCCCGCTGTTGATCGCTGCGGCCGTCTGGTTCGAGCGCGACAAGCGCGACTGGTGGCCCTACGTGATCGGTGCCTGCTCCGCCGGCCTGGTCGGCCTCACCGCTTTGTACGGAGCGCTCGGGGCCATCCCGTGAGCCGCGGGCAACTCACGGCGCGCACCTCGCGGTGGACCGTGGGACTGCTCGCCGCCATTGCCTACCTGCCCGCGCTGCTCACCAAGCCGGGCCGCATGCCCTCCGACACCAAGCTCTTCCTCTACCTCGACCCTGCTCGGCTGATCGCCGACGCGCCCTACACGTGGGACACCAGGCAGTTCGGTGGCTGGGTCCCGCACCAGACAATCGCCTACCTGTGGCCACAGGGGCCGTGGTACTGGGTGTTCGACAGGTTGGGTGCCCCGGATTGGGTGGCACATCGCCTGTGGATCGGCACCTTGCTCTTCCTGGCCGCGCTCGGCGTGTACTGGGCGGCTCGCCTGCTGGGCCTGGCGAAGAGTGGCGCGCTCGTGGCCGCTGTCGTGTATCAACTCTCGCCGTACATCCTGCCCTACGTCTCGCGAACCAGTGCGATGCTGCTGCCGTGGGCAGCGGTGGGATGGCTGGTGGGGCTGACCATCCGTGCGGCGACCAGCGATCGCCGATGGCGACACCCGGCGTTGATCGCCCTCGTGTTGGTGTCGTGCAGCGCGGTCAACGCCACCGCCGTGCTCATGATCGCACCGGCGCCGATCCTGTGGCTGATACATGCGGTGATGCAGCGCACGGTCGCGTGGCAGCGCGCGGTAGCGGCATCGTTGCGCATCGGCGCACTGGGCATCGCGGTCTCGTTGTGGTGGATGTTCATGCTGCGCGCGCAGGGCGCCTACGGCGCCGACGTGCTTGCATACAGCGAGAGCCTGCAGGCCACCTCGCTGACATCCACATCCACCGAAACGCTGCGCGGCATGGGCTACTGGTTGTTCTACGTGCGCGACCCATACGCGTTCACGACGACCGCGGCGCGCACGTACATGGAATCCGGCAAGGCGATTGCAATCAGCTTCGCCCTGCTGGTCGTGTGCGTGGCCGGCCTTGCACTCGCGCGTTGGACACAGCGCCGCTACGCGGCGATGTTGGTGTTGGTCGGCATCGTGCTGGCGGTCGGGGTGCACCCGATCGACGATGCGTCACCGCTGATGTCACCTCTCGCGGAGAACTCGCGCAGCTCATTGGCGCTGGCTATCCGGAGCAGCACCCGCGCGCTCCCCCTCGCCAACTTCGGTCTCGCCCTCGGCGCCGGCGCCCTGGTCGCCGCCTTGGCTGCAACGCGCTGGCGGGCTCGCGCGTTCGCCCCCGCGCTGGTCGTGTCGCTGGCGATCGTGAACCTGCCGGCGCTGTTCGATGGCAACCTCGTCGATCCTGCCCTCGAACGCGACCAATCGCCGCCGGCGGCTTGGCAGCAGGCCGCTGACCACCTGTCCTCCACGTCTTCGGAATATCGAGTGCTGGAGCTGCCGGGCTCGGAGTTCGGAGCGTTCCGCTGGGGTTACACGGTCGACCCTCCACTGCCCGGCCTCACCACCAAGCCGCTCGTCACGCGCGATCTCCTCCCCCTTGGGGCACCAGCGGCCATGGACCTGCTCTATGCCCTCGACGACAGGATGCAGGACCACACACTCGACCCGCAGGCCATTGCTGCTGTCGCCCGCTACCTGGGTGTCGACACCATCTGGGTCGCCAACGACCTGGCCTTCGATCGCTTCCGCACGCCCAGGCCGGAGGAGGTGTCGGCGATGTTCCGGCGTCGACCCGCAGGCCTTGGCGAGCCGGTCGACTACGGGGTGCCGGTGCCGAACACCCCCAACATCCCGATGGTCGACGAGACGGCCCTCAGCAACCCCGACCTGGGTGCGCCGCTGGCGCCGGTGGAACTGGTGCCGGTCACCGACCCGGTGCCGATCGTGCGCGCCGCCGAGCGCGTGGTCGTGCTCGTGGGGAGCGGCGATGGTGTGGTCGACGCCGCTGCAGCCGGCCTGTTGGAGGGCGACGAAGCCCTCCGCTACGCCGCCGACGTGGCCACCTTCGACCCGGGGAACGACCATGGCGGCGATCAACTCCTGGGCGCGGTCGTGATCATCACCGATTCCAACCGCGACCGAGCGCACCACTGGCGCAGCTCGCAGGACGTCTCGGGTTTCACCGAGTCCGGCGGCGACGGCAGCGACGTGCTCCGCATCGACGAGGGCGACCAACGGCTGCCCGTCTTCGGCCCGGTCCCCAACGCCGACGATCAGACGATCGCGACCCTCGACGGTGGACTGGTGGTCGGGGCCAGCGGCTACGGCGAGCCGTTTGCGTACCGCCCCGAGCAGCGGCCCGCGATGGCGGTGGACGGCGACCCGACGACGGCCTGGGTGGTGGGCGACCGCAGCGAAGCGATCGGCCACTTCCTCACTGTTTCCGACACCGCCGGCACGTTGCAGCTGCTGCAGCCCCAGGGAACCAACGCCAACCGCATGATCACGTCCGTGCGCATCACTCCCGCAGGTGCAGCACCACTGCACATCGCTCTCGACCCGTCGTCGTTGACGAGCCCGGGGCAGCAGGTCGCGGTGCCGGCCCACACGCCGATCACCATCTCCGTGACCGGCGTCGGCGTACGGCCTGGTGGCACCGACACGGGCCCGTCAGCAGTGGGCTTCGCCGAGCTCGGGTTGGGCGCCCACCCGGAGGTCGTCCGCGTGCCGATCACCGCCGTCGATGCACCCACCGACACTCCGCTCGCCATTGTGCTCACCCGCTTGCGGGTCGACCCACGCAACCGCTGGCGCAGCGACCCGGAACCGACGATGCAACGTGAGTTCACAACCGCTCGACCCCACGCCTTCGACCTCACTGTCACGCTGCGTCGCAACGACCGCGCCCCCGACGGCGTGCTGGATCAACTCGACAACGTGGTCGGCGCCACCGCCGACCGTCGCCTCAGTGGTGTGCCGTCGGCTCGCGGCCGATTCGCGGCCGACGGTGATGTCGGCACCGCGTGGACGTCACCATTCGTCGATGCCGTCGGCTCCGCGCTGACCGTTGTGATCGACGGAACAGCCATGAGTGAGTTGACGCTGCAGCAACTGGACGACGACCAGCACTCGCTCATCACAGGTGTCCGAGTGGTTGCCGGCAGCAGCGCTTACGACCTCGCGGTGCCGGCTCCCGATGCGCAGGGACGCAGCACCGTGCAGTTACCGGCGGCTGTCACCGCCGACCGGTTCACGCTCACGGTCACCGAGATCGCGGCCCGCACCACCATCGACCGTCGCTTCGGCGAACCGACCACGCTGCCGGTCGCGATCAACGAACTGACCTCCTCCGCGATCACAGTTCCGATCCACACGACGCCGGATGCCGGCGGCGAGTGCAACAGCGACCTGTTGGAGATCGATGGCGTGCCGGTGCCTCTCCAACTCGACGCCGGCGCCCAGGCAGCGCTCGCCGGCGGCGAGACGGTCGACGTGCAGCCGTGCGCACCCTTCACCCTCGCCGCCGGCACCCACCGGCTGAGCACCGGCAACGGCCTGCAGTGCGGCATCGACGTGAACCGGGTGCTGCTCGACGATGGCGTCGCAGCCGCTGAGGCGTCGGCCCCGCCGACCGTGACCGTGCAACGCACGCGCACCACCCGGACTGCCGTCGTCGACGCCTGCCCGACCGGCTGTTGGCTGATCATGGGCGAAGGTCTGAACACCGGCTGGGCAGCCTCGGTCGATGGCAGCTCACTCGGCACGCCCCAGCAGGTCGCCGGGGGGTTCAACGGCTGGTGGCTGCCCCCGTCGAGCTCCTCTACCACCGTGCACATCCAGTGGCAGGCCCAGTCGCCAGTGATGTACGCGCTCATCGTTTCGGCTCTCTCGGTATTGGCGTGCGTCGCGCTTGCGATCGGTCGCCGGCGCCGGATCGCGGCGCCGAACAGCGCGTGGTCGGCAGCACCGCCCCACCTCGACGGCGCCCTGTGGCGACCGGCCTCGTGGCGCGACTCGGTCGCGGCCGCAGCGGCGCTGGTAATGCTCACCACCGTCGTCGTCTCACCGCAGATGGCGGTGGTCGCACTGCTCCCGGCGGCGGCGATCGTCGCCTTCCGCCGACCCGCCATCGCCGGCGTCGCGGCGCTTGTGCTCGCCGCCGGCATCGGCGCCCGAATCGTGCAACGCCAGGTGATGGAGCGCCACATCGCCAACGCGGCGTGGCCCGGCTACTGGGAGAAGCTGCACGGCCCAGGCTTGCTGGTGGTGACGCTGCTCGTTGCCGCGGCCCTCCTCGATCGCAGCACCGACGAACGCGCCTGACACGCGCCAGACCGTCAAGTGGGCGCCGCAACCTCGTCGAACGGCTCGACCTCGAACGGCTCGACCTCGAACGGCTCGGCATCGCTCAGCGCGACCAGTTGCAGCACGACCGCCGCCACGTACATTCCCAGCCCGGTGAGCAGCGCACTGTTGAAGCCCACCGACATCGAGATGATCGTGGTAACGGACGCGCCGATGACGGAGAAGAACCCGTTGACGGCCCAGCACCAGGCCACGAGCCGCCCGCGTATGGCTTCATCGTTGCCGGAGGCCTCAATCGCCGCATCGATGCCAGTGGGCAGGAAGACACCCAGCAGCAGACCGACCGGGAAGAGCAGGGCGATGACGACCGCAATGCGAGCCCACTGAGCCCATGCCAGGGCTGTATCCGTGATGGATTCCGCCATCGAGATGTACACGACGCTGAGCAGCATGAGCGCTGCCGCGACACCCGGAAGGCCGGCGACGGGCCAGCGTTTGATCAACGTCGAGAACCGGGCGCCAACCGCAGTCGCGAGCAGCAGGGTGAACAGTGAGACCGACAGCGACAGCGTGGGGAACCCCAGCAGCAGCGCGAACCGTTGGATCATCGAGATCTCGATCAGCATGAAGCCCAACCCGAGCGCGGCGAAGTAGCCGAACAGGCGCGCACGGCCACGCACCCTCACTGCCCCGCCCCGCCGCCGGGTGAGACCGAAGGGCAGCCACAAGAAGACCGCGGCCACGACGGTCGACACGCCGACGAGTACGACCAGCAATCGCTCACCGATGGCGATGTCGTTGTCCTCGAAGTTGCGCGACCAGTCGGTGAGCACCGTGGAGAAGCTCGTGAAGTGCCAGAAGAACGGCCTGTCGTCGTCGATCGCGCCGATCTCGAACGGGTAGGCATCAACGATCGCTTGCACCTCGTCGTCGCTGAGCGTGATCAGGTCCGATGTGAGGCCATCGACCCGCACCGCGTGGGGCAGGTACTTCGCTTCCGACTTGGGAAGGCCCTGCAGCGCCCGCTGGATGCGTTCGACGGCGTCGGGAGCCACCGGCGACGCGAACAGCATGATCGTGCTCACCTTCTCCAGGTCATCCTCGCCGGTGTCGACGATCAGGCCCACATGGTCGGCGAAGGCGTCGACCCGGTCTTCCATCGCGGCGCGGGCGGTCAACAGGTAACGGGCCGTGCGCGTCGGTCGCCGGTCGAACGCGAAGTCGCCGAACTGCGCCACGACGGCTCCCTGCGGGGTCAGGTGGTCGAACGCTGTCTCCACCATCTGCCGCGTGTACAGGTAGCTCTCCGAGAGCACGAAGGCGCCCGAGGTCGCTGCGTTCGATGCCGCATAAGTGTCGGGGGCGACGAACCAGATGAGGTCGTAGTCGGCGTCGGAGCGGGCAAGGAAGGTGCGGCCGTCGCCCTGCACGTAGTTGACCCGCGGGTCGTCGACGACATGGCCGGAGTAGTCGGCGTAGGTGTTGCGCAACAGGTTGACGGTGACCGGATTGAGTTCGACCGCGTCGATGCTGCCGGCACCATAGGTGAGCGCGGCCATGATCTCGTTGCCGCCTGCCGCACCAATGATGAGCACTGACGGCGCCCCCTCCCCCAACGCCGCGAATGGCACCTGGCGGATGTCGGCGGCGAAGCGTGCGGTGGTGGCATCGGTACCGTCATAGCGCCAGATCGAGGAACCCCACAGGCCGTCGTGGTGCAGCACCTTGAGGTCACCCAGGTCGACCACATCGACGCGGAACACAGCGCCCCAATCTCCGGCCTCCACCGTGTCGGTGTCCTTCAACGTCTTGGTGGCGTCCGCACGTACCCGTAGCTGACCAGCGGCCAAGGCCAGCAACGCAACGGCAACGACGGCACCGGCGGTGGTCAGCCACTTCCGACCCTCCGCCAACACCATCCCCAGGCCGAGCAGCGCCAGCAGCACCAACGAGACGAGGATCATCGCCGGTGGCCCAAGCGTGGATTCCAGCGGCACCGCCACGAGACAACCGGCAGCCGCACCCGTCAGATCCCAGAAGTACAGCCGCCGCATCTGTGCCGCCTGGTTCACCACCAGCGAAGCGAACAGCATGCCGACCGCGAAGAACACGCCGGTGATCGAGACCGACAGCACGATCAGCAACACCAGTTGCCACAGCGCCTGGCGCGTGGAGCCGGTCCAGATCAGGTTGACGTCGGTGCCAAGACGAGCCACGACCGCGTAGCCAACGACGCCCGCGAGCGCGGCAATCGGCGCCACCCGCTGCACCAACCGCACGGTGTCGACCGACCGCAGGCGGTTCGACAGCGAGGTGTACGCGCTCGCTGCGCCCAGCCCCAACAACGCGAGACCAATGACGAAGTAGGTGTAGTAGTAGAAGAGCTTGAACGAGATGATTCGCGTGTACGCGATCTCCAACGTGAGGCTGACAAAGCCGATCACGAAGGCGGTCACCAACCGCAGGACGACGGATCGGCGGCTGGTTGACGTCACGAAGGAACTGCTTTGTCTTTCATGGCGGGGTTCATGGCGGGGTTCATGGCGGGGTTCACGGCCCGTCACGGTAGTCGCGAGCGGCGCGGCCGCAGGGCGTGGGACAACGCCAGCGCCGCCAACAGCACCAACACCGGCTCGGCGCTGGAGCGAATGCGGTGGCCGCCGTAGAAGAGCACCGTGGTGAACACGACGAGCACACACGGCAGTGCCAGCAGCCAGCGGTCGCGGCGACGGAGCAGGCGGGCACCGAACAGGGCGGCAGGCGCCATCAGCCAGAACGACACGACACCCGCCCACGCCGCCCAGCGCGGACGTTCCTCGCCGACGTCCTGATGGACGAGATCCGACAGGCCATACAGATCCAGGGTTCGACCAAGGCGTGCCAACACCACCCGAGGTACGTCGGCGAGATGATCCCGCACGTATCTCACCGCCAGCGACCGGTGCCGGGCAGAACGCACGCTGGGCTCTTCGTCCATGCGGTACTGCGGATCGCCGTGCACACACTCCAACGTCCAACCACCGAGACTCTCCCCACGGAAGGCACCGTCGCAGTTGGCACCCAGCCAGGTGGTGCCGTCGTTGGTGGTGAGCACCACCGGCCGCTCGAAGCGCGCCAGGTTGAACGCCACCCACGGCAGTAGCACCAACGACGCGACGGCTGCAACCGGCAGCACCGCCGGCATGATGCGTGCACCACGACGGCGGTAGCAAACTGCCAGCCAGAGCAGCACCAGCGGGACCAACAGCGCCAATTCGCTGCGAGCGAGAGCACCGAGGCCGAGTACAACACCCAATGCTGCCAGCGACCGCCGCTCGCCCCGCTCGGCAGCATCCAGGGCGAACCACAGCACGCACGCAACCAGCAGCATGCTGATGCTTTCCGACATGACCAGGCCGTCGTTCATCCACAGCGTGGGTGCCACCGCGCCGATCCCGGCGGCACAGAGCCCCACCCGCCTGCCACCCAACCGCGTACCGAGCTTGCCGAGCAACCACACCAAGGCAATCCCAGAGGCGACGGTGACCAGCCGCTGCCAGCGCACGTAGTCGTCGCCCCAGCTGAACGGGGCCATGAGGATGGAGGTCAGCGGGCCGTGCTCGGCACCGGGCTGATCGACGAACAGTTCCCGGAAGAGACGACCGTGAGCCAACTGGTATGCCTGCCCGCTGTAATAGTACGAATCGTTCAGCTGGAGCGGCTTGTTCCACTTGGTCAGCACGTAGGCGATGCGTATGGCGGCGCCCACCAGCACCACGGCCCGAAGCGCGCGACCGTCGTTGGGAGTTGGGGCCTCGACCGGCATGACAGCGGACACGGTAGCCCCCACGAGTGTGCGCCAGGAGCCTTCGAGGATGGGCGCTCGCAGCAGCTCCACGGCACTAGCCTGCCCGCCGAAAGGGGTGCACTCGTGAAGGTCGGCGTGCTGGTGGTCGCATACAACGCGGAGGCCACGTTGGCCCGCGTGCTCGATCGCATTCCCGACGCGACGCAGCTGCGGCTGGCCGAGGTGCTGGTGCACGACGACCATTCCACCGACGACACCCACGGCGTTGCGCAGGAGTACGAAGGAAACGACCCACGGTTCCACCTCACCGTCGTCCGCCACCCGGAGAACATCGGGTACGGCGGCAATCAGAAGGCCGGATACAGGTACGCGATCAATCACGGCTGGGATGTCGTGGTGCTGCTGCACGGCGACGGTCAATACGCGCCGGAGATCATGGCCGACATCATCGATCCCATCGTCAACGGCGACGCCGATGCGGTGTTCGGTTCGCGGATGATGCACCGCGGCGCGGCTCGCACGGGAGGCATGCCGATGTACAAGTACGTCGGCAACCGAATCCTCACCACCGTCCAGAACTCGCTCACCGGGCTCGAGCTCAGCGAGTGGCATTCCGGCTATCGGGCTTATCGCGTCGATGCGCTCGCACAGTTGCCGTTCGTGGGCAACTCCGATGGGTTCGACTTCGACACCGAGATCATCCTGCAACTCGCCGACGCCAAGATGCGGATCGTGGAGGTGCCGATCCCCACGTACTACGGCAACGAGATCTGCCACGTCAATGGCCTGCAGTACGCGAAGGACGTCGTGGTCCACACCGTGCGCTACCGCCTCGGCCGATCCGGCTTCGGCAGCGGGCACCTCGGCCACGTTGCCCAGCCGTACGCCTTCAAACCGTCGCCCTACAGCTCGCACGGTCGCATTCTGCAGATGGTGGAAGGCCGCCCGCCGATGCGCATCCTCGACGTCGGCTGCGGGCCCGGGTGGCTGGCGAAGGCGCTGACCGACGCAGGTCACACGGTGGTCGGGATCGACATCGCCGAGACCGAGGGCGTCGCCGATCGGATGAGCCGGTTCGTTGCCGCCGATCTGAGCCAGGGCATTCCCGCCGATGTCGGTAGCGACTTCGATCTGGTACTTGCGGCCGACGTCATCGAACACCTCGCCGACCCCGCCCGCCTGCTCGCCGACATGGCGGCGTGCGTTCGTCCGCAGGGCCGCATCATCGCAAGTGTGCCGAACATCAGTCACTGGTATCCGCGCTTCCGCATCGCTGCCGGGCGCATCGACTACGACCAACGCGGCGTGCTCGATGCCACGCACCTGCGCTTCTTCACCCGTCGTCGCTTCCTGCGGGTGGTGGAGGAAGCAGGCCTCGAGCAAGTCGACCACCGCCACACGGGTTTGCCCCTCGACGCGTTGGGCGTGGGTGATTCGAAGTTGGTTGCCGGCACAGTCGGTCGCGCCGACCGCCTGCTGGTGAAGTGGTGGCCGACGATGTTCGCGTACCAGTTCGTGTACGAGCTCAGCCCGTGGCGGGGTGGCGCGCTGCGCAACGACACAGATCGATGAGCCAGCTGTCGACGGCGTCGACGAGCGCCCTCGACGCCTACGAGCCCTCGCTCGATGGCATGCGTGGCGTGTGCATCATCGCCGTCGTCGTCTTCCACGCGTGCGCGGTCGCAGGTCTTGACGGTTGGATGCGCGGCGGGTTCATCGGAGTCTCTGTGTTCTTCACGCTCAGCGGCTTCCTCATCACGTCACTCCTGCTGCGTGAGCACGGCACCACCGGCCGCATCCACCTGTCCTCGTTCTGGGCCAGGCGCATCCGCCGCCTCTGGCCGGCGTCGTTCGTCGTCGTGCTGGTGGTGATCATCCTCAGCGCCACCGCCCACCTAGCAGCTCGCGCCTCGGATGCCGTCGCCGCCACGTGGAGCGTGACCAACTGGCACGTCATCGCCGGCGGTGAAGGCGAGCTGCTGCAGACCATCGTGGGGCCTCTGGGGCCCACCTGGTCGCTCGCCGTCGAGGAGCAGTTCTACATCGTGCTGGCGCTGCTGCTGGTCGTGGTCGCCCGCTCGCGCCGGCCGGAAGTCGTGCTCACCACCATCGCCGCCTTGGGTGTGCTGGTACCCGTCGTGCTGTCGAACGTGCTCACCGATTGGCAGCCATCGCTGGAGTTCAACACGCTGCTCCGCATGCCCGAGCTCTTCATGGGCGTGTTGCTCGCCGTCTGGCATGGCGGCGGGCGCCGGCGCGTCGGCGGCGCGGCGACCGCCGACGTGGTTGCCGGGGCCGGCCTCGCCGTGCTCGTCGGGCTGTTCCTCTTCGTCGACTACTCGCCGCCGTGGTTGCTCCGTGGGGGCTACGCGCTGGTCGCGCTGGTGGCCGCACTCACCCTCGCCGGCCTCTTGCAGCGCGGCCGCGTGGCGCGGTTGCTCTCGTGGCCACCGCTGCGCTGGTTGGGCACGGTCAGCTACTCGCTGTACCTGGTGCACTGGCCGGTGATGTCGGTGCTCACACGCGACCGCACCGGGTACGAGGGGTGGCTGCTCGCCGGCATCGTCGTGGCCGTCTCGGTGTCGGTTGCGTGGGCGCTGCACCTGTTCGTCGAGCGACCGGTTCGACGGATGCGAACGGCGCCCGCGACGACCATCGTTGCGGGCGGGCTGAGTGCAGCTGCTCTCACCGCTCTCGGCCTGGTGCTGCTGTGAGCGTCGGCCTCGCCGCCAGTGTCGGCGCGTTGTGGGCGCGACACCGCACCCCGGAGTCGCAGCTGTCGCGTCGCCTCACCATCGCCGCGACCTTCGTCTTCCTGCTGCTGGTGTGCCGCTGGAGGCCGTGGGACCTCTTCGATCGCGGCGGGTTCAGCACCGACTTCTACGACGCACAGGCACACGCCTTCTGGCGCCTGCGCCTCGACGTTCCGGCGGCCGCAGCTGGGCAAGAGGGCTTTCTCATCGACGGCAAGACATACCTCTACTACGGCCCACTGCTCGCCATTGCCCGCATGCCGTTCGCACTCTTCGGCGGTTGGGCGGATGGCCGGCTCTCGCGTCTCTCGCTCGTGTTCGCGTTCTACATCGCCTGCACCCTTGCGTTCCATGTCGCCCGGCGAGTCAACCGGCTGATCGGCAGCCCGGCCACGGCGACACCACGTAGGTACGCGATCCTGGTCGTCGCGGTGGCGTGCTCACCCGCGCTCAGCCTCGCCGGGTGGAACAGCGTCTACGACGAGACCGAACTATGGGCCTTCGCGTTCTTCCTCGCCACCGTGGTTGCGCTGCTCCGCCTGTGGGAGACGCCCACCCGGCGAGCGTTGCTGGCGGCGGCAGCTGCCGCCATCTGCACCGTTCTCACCCGTTCCAACGTCGGCTTCGGCGCCCTCACCGCGTTGGCGCTCGTGGGGGTTCTCCTGTGGCGCCGCGACCGACGAGCAGGCGGCACCGCCGTCGCTGCTGCCATCGGCGGCGTGCTGCTGAGCATGGCGATCAACTTCGCCAAGTTCGCCACGCTCTTGGATCTGCCGGCAGATCGACAGGTGCTGACGCTGCGCAGCCCTGCCCGTGCTGCGTGGTTCGCAGGGAACGACGGCAGCTTCTTCAGCATCCGTTTCCTGCCGACCACGGTCGTGCACTACCTACGACCCGACGCAATCCGCCTCGAGCGGCTGGTGCCCTTCGGCCGTTTCGGCCCGCTGGCCACCGAGCACGGCTCGTACCCGTTGGAGTCGAACACCCCTTCGTCATCGTTGACAGCCTCGGCAACGTTGCTGTTCGTCCTTGCGCTCGTGGGCGTATGGGTGATCGTGCGTCGTCGCTCGTGGCCGCTGATGGCCGTCATGGCCGGGGCGCTGATCGCCGCCGTGCCCACCTTCCTCATCGGCTTCATCGCCAACCGCTACCTCACCGACATGCTTCCTGCTCTCGTCGTTCCCGCGGCCGTCGCACTTGCGACCGTCTCGCTGCCGGCGGGCGCCCTTGCCCGTTGGTCACGCGGCCTCGTCGCCCTCCTTGCCCTGTGGGGGTCGTGGATCAACCTCTCGCTGGCCACCTGGACTCAGAACCTCCAGGAGCCGGGTTTCACGGAGCTGCGCTATCGGCTCGACGATCTCGTCTTCGGTGGTGCTCCACCGTCGGTGATCGACCTGGTGCGGGGCGTCCCGGTGCCACGTGACGGCATAGTGGCCATCGACGTCGACTGTGCGGGGCTGTACATCGCGCAACAGCGAGCATGGGTCGCGCTGGAGCTGGCCAACGGCCGGCGCCGCCTGCATGGCGTCGCCGACCCCACCGGGGGCACGGTGCTGGTCTCCACGTCGGAGGGCGAATTGCGCATCGCATTCGCCCAGCGGATGGCCACCGCGACCTATTCGCCCAACGGCGGCGAGCCGGCGGTCGGTGAGGCCGTCGCGGTCGGCGACAGGGCAGTGACCGTCGAGATCACATCCGATCCCGTGACCGGCGGGTTCACCGTCGAGGTGGCGGGTCGCCCGGCGCTGTTCGCGTTCGCCGCCCCGGATCTCGCCACCGCCACCGTGAGCGACAACTTTCGCGTCGACTCGGCGGCGGATGGCGCGG
>JANONE010000185.1:0-7471 GCA_031420675.1 Ilumatobacteraceae bacterium
CGAACCGCGCTCATCGAACGCGACGACTTCGCCTCGGGCACGTCGTCGAAGAGCTCGAAGCTGGTACACGGCGGCCTGCGCTACTTGAAGGACGACCCGCGGTTGGTCCGTGAAGCGCTGCGCGAGCGGCACCGGTTGCGCAAGAACGCACCCCACCTGGTGAAGGTGTTGCCGTTCATGTTCCCGATCCTCACCAAAGACGGTCTGGTGCCCCGCAAGGTGGCTCGCGCGGTGGGCTCGCTGATGTGGATGTACGACCTCGCCGGCGGCTGGCGCATCGGCAAGTTCCACAAGCGGCTGCGCGCAGACGCAGCCTTCTCACATCTGCCGACGATGCCCAGAGATCGGCTGGCCTCCGCGTACCTGTACTTCGACGCGGCCGCCGACGACGCTCGCTTGGTGCTCACCGTGGCGCGCACCGCTGCAGCGCACGGCGCCGTCGTGGCCAACCGGTGCTCGCTGGTCGAGATCGTGAAGGGACCGGACGGGGTCGCTGTCGGTGCCGTGGTGGAGGCCGATCGCCGGCGCATCCACATCGATGCGAAGGTGGTGGTCAACGCTGCCGGCGTTTGGGCCGACGACGTGCGGGCGCTGGACGAAGGCACCCACCCCGACAGCATCCGGCCCGCGAAAGGCGTGCACATCACCATCCCCTGGGAGAAGGTGCGCAACGACATCGCCGTCGTCATCCCGGTACCGAAGGACAAGCGCAGCCTGTTCCTCGTGCCGTGGGGCGACCGCGGCGATGGCACGTTCGAGCACACCTACATCGGCACCACCGATACCGACTACGACGGCCCACTCATCGACCCGCAGTGCACGAAGGACGACATCGACTACGTACTGCGCGCGCTCAACGCCAGCGTCACCAGCGCCGTCACCGCCGACGACATCACCGGTGCCTGGGCCGGCTTGCGCCCACTCGTGAAGGCCGCGTCGTCGGGCCGTACCGCCGATCTTTCGCGTCACCACCACCTCCACACCAGCGAGACCGGTGTCGTCAGCATCACCGGCGGCAAGCTCACCACCTATCGCCAGATGGCGGCCGACACCATCGACGTGGTCACCGCTCGCTTGCGCGTCACAGCCAAGTCGCGTACCGCAACGCTGTCGTTGCTAGGCGCCAAGGGTTTCCGCGAGCGGCCTGCGGGCACCGCCGGCGCACACCTCGCCAACCGCTATGGCTCGTTCGCCGGCGAGTTGGAGGCCCTGATCGCCAACGATCCGACCCTGGGCGAACCATTGGTGCGCGGCCTGCCGTACGTGCGAGCCGAAGCCGTCTATGCCGCCCGCCACGAGATGGCCCGCTCCCTCGACGACGTGCTCACCCGCCGCACACGCGCCCGGCTCGCAGATCGTGCTGCGGCGCTCGCTGCTGCGCCGGCCGTCGCCGCGTTGTTGGCGACGGAACTGGGTTGGGACCCCGCCGAGACCGACAGTCAGGTCGCCCACTTCGCCGCCCAGTGCGCCGCCGAGGAACAGGCCGCCACCACCAGCCGCGCGGCACCGGCCGAGGCCACCTCATGACGCAGCCCACCTCCCCCATCGAGCTCACCGGTACCGAGGCTCGGCTCGGCGAAGCACCTGCCTTGCCGGCCGGTTTCGTCGACCGGTTGCACGCAGCGTGTGCGACGGTCAGCGACGCCACCGACCTCGCCGCGGCGGCGCAAGCCAGTCGCGACTGGTGGCCGTTGGGCATGCACTGGGCGTTGGCCGGCCAGGTGCTGCAGCGCGCCGCTGTCGTGGCCCGGCCGGCAGACACTGCGGAGGTTGCGAGGGTGATCGCGTTGTGCAACGAGGCGCACGTGGCGGTCACGGCCGCCGGTGGCCGCAGCGGCGTGGTGGGCTCGTCGATCCCGCTGTTCGGCGGTGTGCTGCTTGATCTCACGGCACTGCAGGGAATCCTGTCGGTCGACGCCGCCTCCGGCATCGTCGAGGTGCTTCCCGGGACGTTCGGCCCGGAGCTGGAAGCCGAACTGCGCGAATCCTTCGGTCTCACCGTCGGTCACTTCCCACAGAGCTTCGACATCGCCACCGTCGGCGGCTGGGTGGCATGCCGCGGGGCCGGCCAGTACAGCACCCGCTACGGCAAGATCGAGCAGATGGTGGTCGGGCTCGAGGTCGTGCTGGCCGATGGCAGCACCGTGCGCACGGGCGGCTTCCCCGCCGCGGCGCAGGGCCCCGACCTCACCCAACTGTTCGTCGGCAGCGAGGGAACGCTCGGCGTCATCACTCGCGTCTGGCTGAAGGCGCACCCGCTGCCACCCGCCGAGCAACGGGCCGCGTATGCGTTTCCACACTTCGAGGCCGGTCTCGAAGCCTGCCGCCAAATCTTGCGGCGCGGTGCCACACCGGCCGTGCTTCGCCTCTACGACGCAGCGGAGAGCCAGCGCGGCCAGGGTGGCGACGGCGAGTACTGCGTGCTGCTGGTGCTCGACGAAGGCGACGAAGCGCTGATCGCAGCCACCATGAGCGTGGTCGCCCAGGAATGTGGTGCAGCCACACCGCTGCCGACGGAGTTGGTGGAGAAGTGGATGCACCACCGCAACGACACCAGTGCTCTCCAGGCGCTCACCCGTAAGGGCTTCGTGGTTGACACGCTGGAGATCGCGGCTCCGTGGTCGGCGTTGCCCACCATCTTCCAAGCCGTGCGCGCAGCGATGATGGCGGTGCCACATGCTCGCGCCGCCACCTGTCACCTGTCGCACAGCTACCTCGACGGTGCGTGCCTGTACTTCACCTTCGCGGCCACTCCCCCCGCCGACGAGATCGAGTCCACCTATGTGGCGCTGTGGGACGCCGGCCAACGGGCCGTGCTGCAATGTGGCGGCAACCTGTCGCACCATCATGGCGTGGGCTTGAACCGCGCCCGCTTCATGTCGCAGGCGATGGGTAGCGCCATGCCCGTGCTGCACACGCTGAAGCAGGCGCTCGACCCGAACGGTGTGCTCAATCCTGGCAAGCTCGGGTTACAGACGTCCTTCGGAGAGGTGAGCTGGCCATGAACGCCCTCGACCGCGCTGCGCTCAAACAAGGTGCGCTGGTGGCCCTGGTCTTCGCCGTACCGTTCTCCGTCGGGTCGCGTTGGGTCGCCGATCACGACTCGAAGTCGCCGTGGGTCGCGGTCCTCTGGCTCGCAGCCCTTGCCGGCTTCACGCTGGGCGCAGGCATCGCCGCCTGGGTGCAGCGCACCGGTTTCCCGCTGGCGCACGGGCTGGTGTGCGCAGGTGGCACCTACCTCGCGGCCCAATCCGTGTTCATCGCGATCAAGCTGTTCCGTGGCGGCGACGTCAGCTGGCTCGGTGTGTTCTTCACGTTCACCGTGGTGCTCTCTGCCGGCCTCATCGGCGGCGGATTGGGCAGCGCCCTGCGCAAGCGTGGCCTCCTTCCCGGTGGCCAATCCAGCGAACGGAGTTCCTGATGAGTGTGCTCGTGGTCGATGTCGGTACGTCGGGCTTGCGAGCCGCGGTCGTTCGTCCAGATGGCGAGGTGGCAGCGCTGCACTACCGGGCGTTCCCACCTTCGTCGCCGTTCCCCGGGCTGGTCGAGTTCGACGCCGTCGCCATGGCTGCGGCGGTGTTGGAGGTGGCACATGCGTCGCTGGCAGAAGGTGGCCCGGTGGTGGCCGTGGGCATCACCGCGCAGCGGGCCAGCACCGTCGTGTGGGATCGGAAAACCGGCGAGCCGGTGGGCCCTGGGCTCGGTTGGCAGGATCTGCGCACCGTCTTCGATTGCATCACCGTCAAGGCCGAGCACGGGCTGCATCTCGCCCCCAACCAATCCGCCACCAAGGTGGCCTGGCTGCTGAACACCTACGACGCCGCCCGCGAACGCGACCTGTGCTTCGGCACCGTCGACACATGGGTGGCGTGGGTGCTCAGCAAGGGCGCAGTACACGTCACCGACCACTCCAACGCGGCGGTCACCGGCTTGCTGCGACCCGATGCATCCGGCTGGTCGGCTGCGGCGTGCGCCGCGCTGGGCGTGCCCGGGTCGATGCTGCCCGCACTCGTCGACACGTCCAGTGTGTTCGGTGAGGCCAGCGCCTTGCCGGGTTCACCGCTGCTGGCCGCGCTGGTGGGCGACCAGCAGGGCAGTCTCGTCGGCCAGAGCTGTGTGCGCCCGGGGCAGGCCAAGATCACGTTCGGTACCGGTGGCATGCTCGACATGTGCACCGACTCGCCGGCGCCCACCACCGGCAACCGCACCAGCGAGGGCATCTACCCGATCGTCGCCTGGAGCCGCAACGGCGAGTGCACCTGGGGCGTGGAGGCGATCATGCTTTCGGCCGGCACCAACGTGGAGTGGCTGGTGCAGGATCTGGGCATTCTCGACAACCCGGCACACAGCCACGATGTCGCAGCCCAGTGCGACACGGCCGACGGTGTGGTGTACGTGCCGGCGCTGATGGGCCTGGGCACACCGCACTGGGACTACGGCGCCCGCGGCACGATGCTGGGGCTCACCCGTGGCAGCGGCCGCCCGCAGGTCACCCGGGCCGTGCTCGAGGGCGTGGCCCACCGCGGCGCCGACCTGGTGGAAGCCGCCGAGGCCGGCTCCGGTTACGCCGTGCCGGTGCTTCGCGTCGACGGTGGCATGAGTGAGAACCCGACGTTCGTGCAAGCGCTCGCCAACGCAACCGGCAAGCGGGTGGAGGTGTCGCGGCACACCGAGGCCACCACCGTCGGCGCCGCCTACCTCGCCGGCCTTGCCGTGGGTGTGTGGGACTCGTTCGACGACATCGCCGACGCATGGCAGCCGCGCCAAGTGGTAGAGCCGACCGGCCAGCTCGACCGCGCGCAGTGGGCTTCGGCGGTCGAACGATCGAAGCATTGGATACCCGACCTGTCGGCTCTGGACTTCTAGAGTTGCTCTACTCACCCCCGGCCAGGAAAGCTAGGGGCGATCGTTTCGAAAGGATTACCCCGAGTGGATATCGAAGTGACCGAGTCCGGCGTGCACGCCGCACCGTCAGCCCCCCGCGGGCGAGTAGGCCGGCGCGCCTTGCTCGGTGCCGGTGTGGGCGGTGCCGCGCTGTCGTTGTTGCCGTTCCTCAGTGGCGGTGCCGACGCGTCGGCCACCACCGGCGACAGCACCACCACGTCCTCCACCACCCCCCCGCAGCGCCCCACCGACAGCGACGTCACGTTGCTTGCGTTCGCTCAGCAGATCGAACTGACGGCGCAGGCCCTGTACGACGAAGCCATCGCCCACGGCGGCTGGTCCGATGAACAGTTGGTTGTCTTGGTGGCCATCCGCGAGGCGCACCAGGCGTATGCCCAGTCGCTCTCGGGTCTGCTCGGCCGACAGGCACCGGGCCAGATGTCGCTGCCACTGTTCGAATCGTTGCGCAGCGGTTTCAACGTTTCCGCCGAGGGTGCTCTGGCTGCGGCCTACGCCTTCGAATCCGCGGCGGTGGCCACTCATCTGGTTGTGCTCGCCAAGTTGCAGGGCACCGATGCCGCGGCGTTGCTGGCCTCCATCTTTTCGAACGAGGCCCGGTATGGCACCGTGTTGGCCGACCTCGCCGGCCAGACCGACGAGGCAACGCTGCTCGTGTTCGAAGAGTCCGCCGCGCTGACTGTCCAAGGGTGAATGCGATGAACAACGAGAGCCTTTCCCCCGACCTCGCGCAGTCGTACGATCGCCGAGGCCTGTTCCGCATCGGTGGCCTCACCGTGGCCACGGCGGTGGTGGTTGCGGCATGCGGCAAATCCGAGGCCGGCACCCTGGGCCGCATCGGTGAGGGCGGCACCACACCGGTGCTTGACGACCCGATCCTCAACGATGGCGTCCTGATGCGCACCATGGCGGGCATCGAAATCTCCATCGCCAACGCCTACACGCACATCCTCGATGTTGGTTTTCTGTCCCAGCGCAGTGCCACGCTGCCCGACCTGGGCGACCAGGCCGGTCTCGTGACGTCGTTCCGCGACCAGCACCTGATCGCCGCCGACAGCTTCAACGCGATGGGGATAGTCGTCGGCGCCTTGCCTTGGACGTGCGGCAACAGGCGCCTCGACGAGGCGTACCTCACGCCCATCTTCCTCCGCATCGAGCAGGGTGTCGCCGCCACCGACAGCGCCAAGAAGATCGAACCCAGCGACGATCCCGCTCGCGACTGCATCAACCTGGTGCACGCGCTCGAGTCGTTGTCGTCGGAATCGTGCCAGGCGCTCGTTCCCGTGGTCACCGACCCTGTGATTCGTTTCTTGGCGATGCAGTTGGGTGTGCGCACTGCCCGCCAGGCCGCGCTGGTTGCGTTGAAGATCTACCCCGGGGGTTACGTCGCAGTTGCCGAGCCCGTCGTCTCGTCAGAGCCCGGCACCACGGTTGTCGAGGTCGCCACCACGATCGCCGCAACCAATGCGGCACCCCCGCCCACGGCGATTCCGCTACCGCTGGCCATCCCCGGCCAGTACGGCCTGCTGGCACCCGTCACCTACGTCGGCGGCGCCGGCGACGAGAACGGCGTGCGCTTGAAGCTGAACTTCGAGACACCCAGCCTCAACTCGTTCGCATATCCGTTCAACTCCTGCGCCTGACGCGGCGAAGCCTCCTACACTCGTTGGCGGTGAGTCGGCCGGGTGGCCGCGGCACGGCTTCGACCGTGTCGAGGAAAGTCGGGACTCCGTAGGGCAGAGTGCTGGCGTGAGCCAGGTCGGGGCGACCTGACGGAAGTGCAACAGAGAGAGACCGCCGATGGGCCGGCTTGCCGGCCACAGGTAAGGGTGCAACGGTGCGGTAAGAGCGCACCAGCGTGTGGGGCGACTCGCACGGCTCGGTAAACCCCACTCGGAGCAAGGCCAAGCAGAGAGCATGGGCGGCCCGTCCGCCGGCCGCAAGGTCGACAACTCTCGGGTAGGCCGCATTAGAGGGATGGTCACCGGCGCCCTTCGCTTCGGTGGAGGGCACTACAAAATCCCGCTTACAGGCCGACTCACCACCATCAATGCCTCGAGGAGCGGGTCTTTCGACTCTGTCCGGAGAGTGGCGGAATGAGTACGGTCCGCGCATGACGGACACCAAACCATGGAGCGCGTCCCGCTCCTCGGTCCCGACGGTCGTTACAACCGCAGCACAGGCCACTTGGTGGACGCGCAAAATCTCGACTTCGGTGTGCGCCATCGCTTTGCTTGTGGCGGCCTCCTCGTTCGTTCCAAGCGGAGTTGCGGCAGACACCTACGACGGACAGTTCAACCAAACCGGTGCTCTAGCCGCAGGAGTTGTGTTCAATCTGACGATTGGCGGTCGTGGCGGCGTGCCCGGCTCCGGAGTCGGTTCGGTCGCACTGAATGTCACCGCCGTGAACCCGACTGGGTCCGGATACCTCACGTTGTGGCCAGCCGGACTGCCGCAGCCCAACGCGTCGAATCTGAACTTCGTTCAAGGACAGACTGTGCCGAACATGGTCATCGTGCCGCTAGGCGCCAACGGTCAGATCTCCATGTTCTCTCCCTCGGGCACGGTC
>JANONE010000186.1:0-4441 GCA_031420675.1 Ilumatobacteraceae bacterium
TTTCGACAGCTTTATGCTGCAGGTTTTGGTCTCCCGATTGGCGGGCGAGCACGCGCTGCGGCGAGCGATCGACGATGGCGAGATCGTCGCCTTCTTCCAGCCCGAGATCGATGCGACCACCGGGCAGATCGTGGGTGCCGAACTGCTGGCGCGGTGGGTGCGCCGCACGGGGCAGGTCATCAGCGCGCAGGAGTTCCTGGCAGTCGCAACCTCTGCCGGCTTGCTGGAGCGCATAACCGACAAGGTCATCACCAGTGCGCGGCCGCACATCCGTCGTCTGGCCGTCCTCGGTCTGCCCGACGGGTTTCGGTTCCGGATCAACATGGCCCCCGAGGCCACCGAGCGCAGCTGGCGCGACGACCCGATCGAGCAGATGCTGCAGGGCATCGACGCCTCGATCGTCACGATCGATGTGCGCGAGAGCTCGGTGGATGGTGACCTGTCCTCGGCAGCCGCCAACCTGGCGTCGTTTCGAGTACGGGGCGGACGTGTGTGTCTCGACGACTTCGCCCGTGGTGTCTCGTCGCTCAGCCTGCTGCGGCGCCTGCCGCTCGATGAGGTACGCATCGATCGCGTGTCGATCGACACCATCACTGCCCACCCGCACGATCGAGCGATCGTGCGCTCGATCATCGCACTGGTGCGCGAGATCGGCTTCGCTGTCACCGCCGACGGCATCGAGACCGGCGCTCAGGCGGATGCACTCATCGCGCTCGGCTGCGTGCATCAGCAAGGCCACCTGTACGCACCGGCGCTGCCGGCCAGCGAGTTCGAGGACTTCTTGCTGGCACGTATGGCAGAGCGATATGCGCAGGCCTCCGATCCGCAACCGACCTGGGAGACGGAGGATCTCGCCTAACCTCTGCATGGTCAGCTGGAGAAGGGGTAGGCGCATGTTCTGTCCGTCGTGTGGCTCGGGTGTTCAGCCGGGCCAGAAGTTCTGCACCGAGTGCGGGGCGCCGTTGGCCGCGGACCCATCGGCCACCCCACCGCCGGGGGTGTCGTTGCCACCCCCCAACCTTGCACCGCCCGTGGTACCCGGTGTCACGTCGACCGCTTCGACCGCGCCTGCGCCCACAGCGGGCGCCGATCTGTACGACGCCACCGCCGCGCTGACCGTGGTGGAGCAGACCGCACCCACCGGCTACGACCCGGATGCGTGGGATGAAACCCCGACCGGCCAGTTGTCGGCGCAGGGCGGCGATACGGGCGTCGTCTCGGCCGTGCAAGCGTTCCGCTTCACGCCATTGCTCGCAGTGTCGGCGCTGGCCGCGGTGCTCGCCGTCGCGGTGGCGTTCGTCAACGTGGCCAGCATCGACGTCACGGGCGATCTCCAGCTGTCGCAAGTGTTCAAGCTCAACGACTTCGCCTCCAACGTCACCGTCGGTGCGATCATCGCCGCTGTGCTGCTGGTCGGTGGTGCCGCAGTGGGCGCGACGGGTCGCCACCTCGGTAGCGGCCTCGCGGGTGGTGCCGGCCTGGCGCTGGCCGGGATGATGGGAATGACGATCGGTCAGGTCATCGCACGGTTCGACGGCCAGGAGGTCGCCCTGCTCAGCGGTGGCGGCGGCTTCACACTCACGACCACACAAGAGATCGGCTTCTGGCTCGCCGCGGGGGCGGCGGTGCTCGGCCTGCTCGCCTTCGCGTTGTCCGTCACGTCGGCGGGTAAGGATCGCTTTCCCGCGATCAATCCGGCGATCGGTGTGCTCGGGGCGCTGGGCACGCTGGCAGTCGTGGTCGGCCCTCTGATTCCGATGAACAGCGCCGGCCTCGGCGACAACTTCACCAACGAGTTCGTCCCGCCGGCAACGTTGTACCTGCGGCTCGCAGTTCTGCTGTTGATCGGTATCGGCGGCCTGGTCGGTTTCCTCGCCAACCGTCGTTGGGGAATCGGCATCGCGCTCGGTGCGATCAGCATCGGCGCGTGGCAGTGGGTGACGGCGCTCGCTGAATGGGGCGACCAGCCGTACGGCATCGCGGGCGGCAATCGCGGTGCCGTCGACTTCGCTCCGCACATCGTCACCACCGTCGGTGTCATTGCGATGCTACTTGCTGCGGTCGTAGGGCTCGTCGCCGCTGCGCAGCAACGCAACGCTCGCTGAGCCGGTGAAGTGCCGCGGGTCGTGTGGCGCGCCGGCAGCCGTGGGGTTGCTCAGGTCGGTATCGGCGCGGACGCCCGACGCACCGCGTCGGCCGCCACCGCGTGTGCACGTCGGGTGGCGCTGATCGGGTCGGCATGCGCGGCCAGAGCGAGCAGCAGACCGGCCGCGAACGCATCACCGGCACCGGTCGTGTCGTGCACGTCGGCCACCACCTCGGCGGGTACCTGAACGGGAGGTTCGCCGGCCGCCAACACGATCGCCGGCTCGGCGCCCTGCTTGATGACGACGAGCGCGCCGCCGAGATGATCGGGATGCATCATCGAGCCGAGCACGGCGGCCTCCAACTCGTTTGCGAGCACCACCGCTGGGTGCAGCGAACGGATCGTTGCGAGCGCTTGCGCGGGCCCGACGTGGTGCAACACCGCTGCCGAGGACATGTCGATCGAGACCCGAATGCCGCGGACTGTGGCCCAGCGGGCGAGGGTGGCCGTCGTCGTGGCCAGCGGCTCGCAAATCAGCGAGTAGTACGGGATGTGCAGGGTGTGCAAACCATCGAGCCAAGCCTGGTCGGGGTCGGTCAGTTCGGTGCAGGTGGCCCTGTCGGTCAACATCGTGCGTTCGCCGGCGACATCCACCAAGACCACGATCGTGCCGCTGCGCCCGGCGCGACGCACCACCACTTCGGCGCCGTCCCCGGCGAGCGCATCGGTGAGTGAGCGGCCGGTGACATCGTCGCCCACCTGGCCGATGAAACGTGCCGCCCCACCGGCGCGCCGGGCGGCGGCGATCACGTTGGCTGCGCTGCCGCCACGGCGCCGGATCACGGTGGCCCGGGTGTCACTGGCGACGTTCACTCGCTCGTGCAGGCGCACCACCACGTCCTCCACCAGATCGCCCACCGAGCCCAACATGGCGGCGACGCTACGCCGTGGTGGGGCGACGCAGGAAACACACGGCTGCGTGCGCGTCGGCGGCCCCTACCCTGGAGCCGACGCACCCTCGGAGGAACGATGAGCAACCCCGGTACGAACACGACACTGAAGATCCAGTTGCACACGGCTCTGACGGCGGCGATGAGAGCACGCGACGAGATCGCGATGTCTGCCCTGCGCCAAGCGCTGTCGGCCATCGCGGTGGCGGAGACTGCGGGCGAGGAGGTGGCGGTGCTGTCCGACGAGCAGGTGTTGGCCGTGCTGGCGATCGAGGTGCGGCAGCACCACGAGACGGCCGAGGCGTTCGTGGTCGCCGGCCGCCCCGAGCCCGTCGCTCGTTCCCGCGCCGAGGCGGCGGTGCTGGAGGCCTACCTGCCTGCGGCGCTGAGCGACGACGATCTGCACGGCATCATCGGCGAGGAGATCGCGGCCGCTGCTGCTGCCGGCGCCGAAGGCATGAAAGCAATGGGCCGCGTCGTCTCGGCCGTGCGCGCCAAGGCAGGCCCGACGGCCGATGGCGCCAAGATCGCCGCGCTCGTGAAAGCCGCTCTCGCCGCCTGACCGCACGCCTCTGACGCCGGGTGCGGGTCGGACTACGAAATCCAGACGATGAAACTCCAGGACCAGAGCCACCCTGGCAGCCTGGGAACGCTGTACCGACCCAAGTTCGTGATCGGTGGCGTAGCCGTGCACGGGGCGCCGAGGGTTCCCGACTACCCGGCCTCGCACGGCGCCCGGCGCACCTCGATCACCCCGACCCGCCCGATCGCTTCCCCGGGCCTATCCGAGTGCCTACTCGCACCCCGGGTTGCGAGTAGGCACTCGGACGGTGCTGTCGCACTCACATCGGTGACGTGGCACTCGCACCGGCGGGGTGGGACTCGCATCGAAGCGATGAGGCCCGGGGGCTTCCTTCGGCTGTAGGGGTCGAGACTCAGGGCGCCGGGGCCCACCCGTCCTGATGCGCGTTTGACGACTCGCGCAACGTTCTCGGAAGGCACGGAGTGCGTACCGCTGACGGCATCAGTTCCCGAAGTCCCAGCCTTCACCTTTGGCGTACTGGCCGAGCACGTTCTTGGCGATGACGATCTTGTGCACCTCGTCGGGGCCGTCGGCGATGCGCAACGTGCGGGCCCCCTGGTACATGCTCCACAGCGGTAGGTCGTTGGAGACACCGGCCGCACCCCAGATCTGGATCGCGCGGTCGACCACACGCGTGTACGCCGAGGGCACGTAGATCTTGATGGCGGAGATGTCGGTGCGGGCGGCTTGGAGGCCTTGGTCGATCTTCTCCGCCGCGTGGATGGTGAACAGGCGGGCGGTCTGGATGTCGATGTAGCTGTCGGCGATGGCGCCCTGGGTGAACTGCTTGTCGGCCAGCAGCCCGCCGTGCACCTCACGCGT
>JANONE010000187.1:0-1731 GCA_031420675.1 Ilumatobacteraceae bacterium
TCCGCGCCATCGAGACCACCACCACCCTGTCGATGGCGGAAGCCGAAGCCGGGCAACGTCGGCTCGATGGTGGTGCTCACAGTGCTGGCTCCTCGTTCGGGGCGGAAGGAGGATGACATAGTATACCCATGGGGGTATAGGACTACAAACCCCCAGAGGTATCGTCCACTTTCATGGACGCTTCATCCACGAGTTCGGAGATTTCCATGGATACCCATAGAGGTATGCAACGAAGGTTTGGCGAGATGCATGTGACCGATCGATGGCGGTCAGCATCTACATGTTGACGGCGTAACGCCGGAGAAGTCGAACAAGGAGAACCATCATGGCATTCGCTCGTTTCATGGCAGGCCCCATCGGCCGAGGGATTCGGGTGGTCGCCGGTCTCGTGATCATCGTCGCCGGTCTCGTGATCGGATCTGCAGGCGGGTACCTGCTTGCGGCCGTTGGTCTGGTGCCGTTGATGGCCGGCCTGTTGAACGTCTGCGTTCTCGCACCGGTCCTCAAGGCGCCCTTCAGCGGCAAGGCCTGTCTCGCACAGCCCCGCTGACACTTGCACCCGTGGGGCAGAGCAGACTGGGCGAAGTGACCACTTCTGAACCGCCGCCGGCAGGCGGACACCCGTCGGGGCTCGTCGAGCTCTTCCAAGCGAATGTCGGTGCCGCCTTCAATGTCGCCTACCGCCTGGTCTGGAACCGCGCCGACGCCCAAGACGTCGTCCAGACCTCGTTCATCAAGGCCATGGGCAGCGTCAGCCAACTCCGCGACGCCAGCAAGGCGCGCGGCTGGCTGCTCAGCATCACCTACCGCGAAGCGCTCATGGTGTTGCGCTCGCGGCGAGACCTGCCGACCGACCCGTTCGCCATCCCTGAACGGGTCGGTCATCAGCCAGGCCCCGAAGACCAGCTACTGCAGCACGAGTTGGCCGACGAGATCCGCACCGCCATCGATCACCTGCCGGAGTTGTTGCGCACAGCGTTCGTGCTCCGCGACGTGGAAGAGCTCCCGATGACCGAGGTCGCCGAGGTCCTCGACATCGGTCCCTCTGCCGCCAAGATGCGCGTGGCCCGGGCACGCGAACTGCTTCGCATCTCCCTCACCGGAAGGATCTGACATGGAATGCGCCGACCTTGAAGCGAACCTGACCGACTTCCTCGACGGGGTCCTCGGCGCCGACTCAGAAGCTGCCGCACTGGAGCATCTGGCGACCTGCGAGCACTGCGAAACCATCCTCGCCCAGACTCGCTCGGTGATCAGCCTCGCGAATCGTCACGGAAGAGTCGACCTCGCCCCTGAGGAACGCGAGGACCTGCTCCACCGGATCCTGACCGACGACACCCACCGCAATTCTTGACGGCGGAGCGTGAGACGGCCGCACCGTGAGCGGCCACGTCCGACAACCCGGTTCTGCGACGGCCGGCCCGACCTTCAACGCAACATCGAATCGGTGCGCTGGTTGGGCGCGCCCGACGGGCGCAGTCGGGTGCCGCAAGGTCGACGACTTCATCCTGCGGTCGATCTACGCTGCGCTCCCTCGCCATCGTCGGACGGTGTCGAGTTCTCGATCGCCAAGCTCCTTTCGACCGCACCAGGACTGGGCCGACATCGAAGCGATGATCGAGAGCAACGCCGTCGATCTCCAGCTTGTTGCTGAACGACTCAGTGGCTTGCTCGGCGACGACCCTCGAGTTGCGCGGGTGCGAACGCTCGCCGTTCGCTGAAGGTGTGCGA
>JANONE010000188.1:0-42135 GCA_031420675.1 Ilumatobacteraceae bacterium
CCAGCGCGTGTGGGCCGACACCGGTCGCAAGGTGGTGCGCGTAGCGCTGGGCGGCAGCCAGCGTGGCCTCGCCGTCGGTTTCCACGCCGGTCCAGAGCCCCCACGACTCTGTCTCGGCGGGCGTGAACACCCGGCCGGAGAACAGCAGGTCGGCGGCGCGGGTGACACCGACGAGCCGGGGCAGCTGCCAGCTCATTCCGTACTCGGCCGGGAGTCCCAGCTTCGGCGCCGCGGTCGTCAGCCTGGCGGCGGCGGCGGCGAAACGCAGGTCGCAGAAGAGCGCCAACGCCAGCCCGACACCCGCGCCCGCACCGTTGACGGCGGCGATGATCGGGAAGCGCATCGCGAACTGGAACGCGAAGTCGGCATCGAACTCCGGTGCCACGCCGTAGCCCGGCGTCGCCAGCTCGGCGGGGAGCCCGGCTTCGTACGCGCCCCGTTCGGCGTGGCCGGCCAGGGCGGCACTGTCGCCGCCCACGCAGAACGCCGGCGGAGTGCCTGTCACCACCACGGCTCGTACCTCGGGCAGCGCATCGAGATGGGCGAGCACCCATCGGTATTCGCTGTGCATCCGCCCTGTCCATGCGTTGTGACGGTGAGGTCGGTGCAACCACACGGTGGCCACTCGATCGGCGATCTCGAAACGAACAGCTGTCAGCTCCACGCCGCGCAGGTTACGCGTGCGCCGTGCTCGCGTCAGCTTCGCCGGCTGCCCCGGAGAGCTTCCAGCACCGGCTCGGACAGTTCCTTGCGGCAGACGAGGAAGTCGGGCAGCCAAGGATCGCGAGCGTTGAACACCATCGGTGAACCATCGATGCGGCTCACGTGCAGACCAGCGGCGAGGGCGACCGCAGCGGGCGCGGCGCTGTCCCACTGGTACATGCCACCATCGTGCACGTAGATGTCGGCCTCGCCGACCACCACTGCCATCGCCTTCGCACCTGCGGACCCGAGGCGGACCGCGTCGCAGCCCAGTGCATTGGCGACGACCACGGCGGCGTAGGGGTTGCGGCTGCGGCTGGTGATGATGCGTGGGATGTCGCGCTGCTGTGGCGGCACGGTGGGCGCCGGATCGGTGGCGAACACCAGGCCCAGGGCCGGCAGGCTGACCGCGCCGGCGGCGAAACGGTCGGCCTCCCACAACGCCACGTGCACAGCCCAGTCCGAGCGGCCGCGCTCGCCGAACTCGTTTGTGCCGTCCAGCGGGTCGACGATCCAGACGCGGTCGGCTTTGAACCGGCGCGGGTCCTCCATGCCTTCCTCGGAGAGCACGGCGTCGTCGGGCCGGGCAGCGGTGAGGGCTTCCACCAGGAACCGATGGCTGGCGAGATCACCCATGTCCATGACCTGCCACGCCGGCGCCCCGCGACCGCCCAGCTCCTCGCGTACGCCCAGCAACAGCCGGCCCGCCTCGACGGCGAGGCGAGTGGCCAACGCTACGTCGGTCTCAGTGCTCATCGGCGACCGGTGCGCATCGCATCGCGCACCAGTTCGCGTACCTGCTGTTCGTCGGCGCCCTGCGCGACCAGTGCCGACACCTGACTCTCCAGCTGCATGGCCTCGTGCTCTGCCACCGCATCGTCGAAGGCATCGATGCGGCCCCTGGCAGTGACCGCGCCGTGGGTGAGCAGCGCCACGGCGGCGAAGGTGATGACCAGGCCGATCGTCAGCACAGCACCGGCGTTGTTGCCGTTGACGCTGGCGATGATGATGCCCGCGATCCCGCCGACGAACACCGCCGCACACGCGCGCGGGATCCAGCGGCGAGCCATCGTCACCGTGCCAGTGGCTTGTACTTGATGCGGTGCGGCTGATCGGCGCTGGACCCGAGCTCCTTGTGGCGCCAGGCCTCGTACTCGCTGAAGTTGCCCTCGAACCAACGCACCTGGCTGTCGCCCTCGAAGGCGAGCACGTGGGTGGCGATGCGGTCGAGGAACCAGCGGTCGTGGCTGATGACCACTGCGCAACCGGGAAAGTTGTCGAGCGCCGACTCGAGCGCGCGTAGGGTGTCGACATCGAGGTCGTTGGTCGGTTCGTCGAGCAGCAGCACGTTGCCGCCGGTCTTGAGCACCTTGGCCAGGTGCACGCGGTTGCGTTCGCCACCGGACAGATCGCCGACACGCTTCTGTTGGTCGCTGCCCTTGAAGTTGAAGCTCGCGCAGTAGGCGCGGCCGTGGATCTGGCGGTTGCCGACCTTCATGTGCTCGATGCCACCGGTGATCTCCTCGAACACCGAGGCGTCGGGGTCAAGGGTGTCGCGGCTCTGGTCGACATACGCCATCTCGACGGTGTCGCCGACCACGATGCTGCCGGAGCCGGGGGCTTCTTGGCCGGTGAGCATCTTGAACAGTGTCGTCTTGCCGGCGCCGTTGGGACCGATGATGCCGACGATGCCGGCCTTGGGCAGCGTGAACGACAGGTCCTCGATGAGCAGGCGATCGCCGAAACCCTTGCGCAGGCTTTGCACCTCGATCACCGTCTCGCCGAGGCGCTTGCCGACGGGGATGGTGATCTCCAGCTTGTCGGGCCCGCGCTCGGCGGCTTCCGCCTCCTGCTGCAACTTGTCGTAGGCGGTGAGCCGGGCCCTTCCCTTTGCCTGTCGCGCTTTCGGCGACATGCGGACCCATTCCAGTTCTCTTTCCAGTGTTCGGGCCCGGGCCTCGTTGCCCTTCTCCTCGCGGGCGAGGCGTTCCTGCTTCTGCTCCAGCCAACTCGAGTAGTTGCCCTCGAAGGGCATGCCGCGACCTCGATCCAGTTCGAGGATCCATTTGGCCACGTTGTCGAGGAAGTAGCGGTCGTGGGTGATCGCGACGACGGTGCCGCTGTACTCCTGCAGGAAGCGCTCCAACCAATCGACGCTCTCGGCGTCGAGGTGGTTGGTGGGCTCGTCGAGCAGCAGCAGATCCGGATGGCTGAGCAGCAGGCGGCACAAGGCGACGCGACGGCGCTCGCCACCGGAGAGCGTGGTCACGTCGGCATCATCGGGCGGGCACCGCAAGGCGTCCATGGCGATGCCGACGTTGCGCTCGAGGCTCCATGCGTCGGCGGCGGCGATCTTGTCCTCCAGGTTGGCCTGCAGCGCACCCACTTTGTCGTAGTCGGCATCGGGGTCGGCCCACATCCCCATGACCTCGTTGTAGCGATCGATCAGGCCCTGCACGGCTGCGACGCCGTCCATCACGTTGCCCTTGACGTCCTTGGCAGGGTCGAGCTGTGGTTCCTGGGCGAGGTAGCCGACCGAGAAGCCAGGGGTGAGGCGGGCTTCGCCGGTGAAGCCGTCGTCGAGGCCGGCCATGATCTTGAGCAGGCTCGACTTGCCGGCACCGTTGCTGCCCAGCACGCCGATCTTGGCGCCGGGGTAGAAGGAGAGCGAGATGTTCTCCAGCACCGTGCGATCGGGTGGGTAGAAACGGGCCAGCTTGTAGCAGGTGTAGATGAATTCGTGAGCCATGACGAGATGGCAGGCTAGTGGCGTAAAGGTCTCGGAAGGGCCGTAGCGGTTGCGACCCGCTGCAGTAGCACAGGGAATTCACGTGGCGACATTGCGGTGGTGCTACGTTCAGATCACTTTGGGATTTCACAGGGAAGGGGTACCGAAAGTGCTCGCAGATTACAACGGTTTCTTCAGTGCCGACAGCCTAGGCAGCTTCGGGTTCCGCTGGCTGCACATCCTGGCGGGCATCGCCTGGATCGGCCTCCTGTACTACTTCAACTTCGTCCAGGTGCCGGCGTTCGCTCAATTCGAGGCCGAGCCGCACAAGGAGATCGGTGGCAAGGCCCGCCTCATCGCCATCGACAAGGTGGCACGCAAGGCATTGTGGTGGTTCCGGTGGTCTGCGCTCAGCACGTTCGTGACCGGCATCCTCATCCTCATCGTCACCGAGGATTACTTCGCGAATGACTTCGGCAAGCGCGCCGGCGGCATTGCCATCAGTACCGGCATGTTGCTGGGCACGATCATGCTGCTCAACGTGTGGGGCGTCATCTGGCGCTGCCAGAAGGTGGTGCTTGCCAATGCAGCCAACGTGCTAGCTGGTGGCGCCCCCGACCCCAGCGCCGCGGCAGAGGGCCGCAAGGCCCTCATGGCCAGCCGCCAGAACGCGATCTTCTCCGTGAGCATGCTGTTCTTCATGGTCTACAAGGGCCACTCGCTGCGACAGGGCGTGGAAGTCAGCTCCGGCGGCATGATGGCGTTCTGGACCATCTCATTGGTGATCATCGTCGTAATGGAGCTCAACGCGCTCGGCATGATGCCGTGGAAGACGGAGGCCAACAAGGGCCTCAACCAGATGTATGACGGTCCCGGTGTACGCAACCCGCTCGTTGCCGCCTTCGGTCTCTGGATCGTCTTCCTGATCCTCAGCGAAGTCTTCCTGAAGTCTTGATCCGTCCCGGCCGTTCGCGTTCGGGGGGTGAACGCGAACGGCTCCCATTAGGCGACGACGAACTTCGAGTTCATGTTGCTGTGCCCAGGGACCTCGCAGATCACCCGGTATTCGCCAGCGGCGAGCGTGAAGGTAGCGGTGGAAGTGTCGCCGCTCCGTGAGACTTCCGGCTCCTTGGCCGACTTGTCGATGTCGTTGTTGTCGCCATCGACGATGTGCAGGTTGTGCGGCTGGCCGGAGTCGTTGATGAGGGTGACGACCACCTTGCCGTCGGTCGCGGTGGCCGCGTACGACGACTGATCCCACTCGACGCCGGCCTGCGCCCGCACGACCGCATCGGCGTCGGCCGGAGCCGTGGTGGCGGACGCTGCGTCGCCGCCGCATGCGGCCAGACCGAGGAGAGCGACGGTGAGCAGCGGTGCGGTGAGCCGGGACATGCGCCGAATTATACAAGTGACAGCTTCGGAAAGGCAACTGGGAACGTGTGCCGAACAACTACCTCGACTGCGTCTCGCCGGTCGAGTTGGCCCGCCAGCGCGGGCGGCGATCCACGCCGCGGGCGGCAGCACCGAGCTGGTGGAGTGGGGCGAGCGAGTGCGCGCGGCACTTGCGGAACCCGACGGTGCGCACCCCGGGGGATGAGTTCGCAAGTACGATCACCGGCGATGACCACCTCCGAACCCTCGGCTGCGAGCTTCGGCGCCAACTCGTGGCTCGTCGAGGAGATGTACGAGCAGTTCCGCTCCGATCCCGACTCGGTGAGCGCGACTTGGCGCGAGTTCTTCGACGACTACAAGCCGATGGCTCCGGCGCCGGCGGCCGCGCCGGCGAGTGCACCGCCTGCCACCAACGGCGTCGCGCCCTCGCCGGCGCCCGCAACGCTCGTCGCCACTTCCTCGCCGGCGGTCGCGCCTGCTGCTGCCGGCCCGCTCGCAAAAGCGCCCCCGGTAGCGGGCGAGGAGATCGGTGAGCCCATTCGCGGGGCTGGCGTCGCCATCGCCACCAACATGGAGCGCAGTCTGTCGGTTCCCACCGCCACCAGCTTCCGCAATGTTCCGGCGAAGCTGCTCGAGGTCAACCGGTCGGTGATCAACGGCTATCGCAGTCGCACCGGGCAGGGCAAGGTCAGCTTCACCCATCTCATCGGCTTCGCCATCGTTCGGGCCATCGCCGACGCGGTGCCCAACATGAACAACTCCTTCGCCGCCGGCTCCGACGGCAAGCCGCGGTTGGTGCGCAACGCACACGTCAGCATGGGCCTGGCGGTCGATGTCAGCAAGGCCGATGGCAGCCGCACGTTGGTCGTACCCGTCCTGCGCGAGGCTGACGCGCTCGACTTCGCCGGCTTCCTTGCCGCCTACGAAGACCTCATCCGCAAGGTGAAGGGCAACAAGCTGGCGGTAAGCGACTTCCAGGGCGCGACCATCTCGCTCACCAACCCCGGCACGATCGGCACCGTGCAGAGCGTGCCGCGCCTGATGCCCGGCCAGGGCGTGATCGTCGGCGTCGGCAGCATCGACTACCCCGCCGAGTTCCAGGGCGCCGACCAGAGCACGCTCGGCTCGCTGGGCGTCAGCAAGGTGGTCACGATCACCAGCACGTACGACCACCGCATCGTGCAGGGTGCCGAGAGCGGCATGTTCCTCAAGCGCGTCCACGAGCTGCTGCTCGGCGAGCACTCGTTCTACGACGACGTGTTCCGCAGCCTCGGCGTGCCGTACGAGGCCGTGCAGTGGCACGTCGACCAGAACCCGGGGAACCGGGAAGAGGCGATGCTGCACAAGCAGATGCAGGTGGCCACTCTCATCCGCGTGCACCGTGTGCGCGGGCACCTCATCGCCGACCTCGACCCACTGCGCTGGACGCAGCCGCACATGCCACCGGAGCTGGATCCGGCCACCTACGGCCTCACGATCTGGGACCTCGACCGCGAGTTCCTCACCGGCGGGGTGGCCGGCACCGAAAAGCTGAAGCTGGGCGACCTGTTGCACGTGCTGCGCGATGCCTACTGCCGCACCATCGGTGTCGAGTACATGCACATCCAGGACTTCGCCGAGCAGCGCTGGATCCAGCGCAAGCTGGAGGGCGCCCACGACGAGTTGTCGAAGGATCGTAAACGTCGCGTCGTCGAGCGGCTCAACGCCGCCGAGGCGTTCGAGAAGTTCCTCGCCACCAAGTACGTCGGCACCAAGCGCTTCGGGTTGGAGGGCGCGGAGAGTGCCATCCCCGTGCTCGACCAGGTGCTCACGATGGCAGCCGGCGCCGGCATGGACTCGGCGGTACTGGGCATGGCCCACCGCGGCCGGCTGAGCGTGCTCGCCAATGTGATCGGCAAGAGCTACGACCAGATCTTCAAGGAGTTCGAGGGTCACGTCGACCCCAGCTCGGTGCAGGGTTCGGGCGATGTGAAGTACCACCTGGGTGCGACCGGCACATATGCCGGCCCCAACGGCGAGTCCATCCGTCTCGAGCTCGCGGCCAACCCGAGCCACCTCGAAACGGTCGATCCGATCGTGCTCGGCACGGTGCGCGCCATCCAGGACAACATCGATCCCCCTGGGTCGTTCCTCTCGCTGCCGGTGCTCATCCATGGCGACGCCGCGTTCGCCGGCCAGGGCATCGTGGCCGAGTGCCTCGCTATGAGCGACATCGCCGGCTACCGCGTCGGTGGCACCATCCACCTGATCATCAACAACCAGATCGGCTTCACCACCAGCCCCCAGCACTCACGCAGCTCGCTGTACTGCAGCGACGTTGCCAAGACCGTGCAAGCACCGATCTTCCACGTCAACGGCGACGACCCCGAGGCCTGTGTGCGCGTGGCCGAGTTGGCGTTCGAGTACCGCCAGCGCTTCCACAAGGACGTCGTCATCGACATGGTGTGCTACCGCCGCTTCGGGCACAACGAGGGTGACGATCCCAGCTACACCCAGCCGCTGATGTACAAGGCCATCGCCGAACGGCGGAGCGTTCGCAAGTTGTACGTCGAGGCCCTGGTGAAGCGTGGCGAGCTGTCGGTGGAGGAAGCCGAGGGCGCCCTCGCCGACTTCCACAACAAGCTGCAGTCCGCGCTCGACGAGACCCGCTCGCATGCTCCCGACCCGGTGAAGGCCGCCAAGCCGCCCAAGCCGGTGGGCGTGCGGCCGCACGTGGAGACCGGGGTGGCGAGGGCCACGCTCGATTCGATCTTCGATCACTTCACGGCCTACCCCGAAGGGTTCACACCGCACCCGAAGTTGGCGCGTCAGTTCGCGGCCCGTTCGAAGGCCTACCACGAGCAGGGCGAGACGGATTGGGCCACGGCCGAGCTGCTGGCGATGGGTTCGCTGGTGGCCGAAGGCACTCCTGTTCGCCTCGCCGGCCAGGACAGCCGCCGCGGCACGTTCAGCCAGCGCCACGCCGCGCTCATCGACTACGAGAACGAGCAGTCGTGGATACCGATCGCCACCCTGCCCGGCAGGCAAGCCAGCTTCTGGGTGTACGACAGCCTGCTCAGCGAATACGCGGCGCTCGGTTTCGAGTACGGCTACGCGCACGAGAACCACCAGGCACTCGTGCTGTGGGAGGCCCAGTTCGGCGACTTCGTCAACGGTGCACAGATCATCATCGACCAGTACATCGTGGCCGCGGAGGACAAGTGGGGCCAGGAGAACGGCCTGGTGCTGTTGTTGCCGCACGGCTTCGAGGGCCAGGGCCCCGAGCACAGCTCGGCGCGCATCGAGCGCTTCCTCACCCTCTGCGCCGACGACAACATCCAGGTGTGCAACGCCACCACGGCCGCGCAGTACTTCCACCTGTTGCGCCGGCAGGTGCGCCGCGAGTTCCGCAAGCCGCTCGTGCTGTTCACCCCGAAGGCGCCGTTGCGCATCAAGGAGAGCCGCTCGAAGCTCGCCGACCTCACCCACGGCTCGTTCCAGGAAGTGCTCGCCGACCCGTTCGTCGCCGACCCGGCGGCCGTGCAGCGCGTGGTGTTCTGCAGTGGCAAGGTCGCGTGGGACGCCATCGCCGAGCGCGACAAGCGCAATGCGCCGGTGGCCGTGGTCCGTGTCGAGCAGCTGTACCCCTTCCCGGGCGACCAGATGCGTGCCGTGCTCGACCACTACCCCAACGCCAAGCAGCTCGTGTGGTTGCAGGAGGAACCCGACAACATGGGCCCGTGGCGCTTCGTAGAGGCTCGCTTCTGGCGAGTGAAGGCGCAGGGCTACGATCTGCGCCCGGTCACCCGCATCGGCAGCGGCAGCCCCGCCACCGGCAGCAAGGCCATCCATGACCAAGAGCTGGCCGACCTGATGGACGAGACCTTCCAAGACCTCTGATCAACAGCCACCCACGGTCGTGGGTCAGGGCTCTGGCGCGAAGCCGAGGAGGGCTTCGAGGTCGGTGATCGCCTGCGCGGCGCTGATGACCTTGATGGTGGTCATGCCCATCGCGGCGGCCGGCTTGAGGTTGATACCGAGGTCGTCGAGGAAGATGCATTCGTGCGGCCTCACGTCGAGCAGCTCGCACGCGATCTCGTAGAAGCGCGGCTCGGGTTTGCGCACTCCGACCTTGCTGCTCTCCAACACCTCGTCGAATCGGGCCATGATCGCGCCGATCGCGAGCGACCTCTCATCAGCGGGCCGATCGCCGAGCACGTTGTTGGTGAGACAGGCCGTCTTGTAGCCGGCGGCCTGCACACGATCGAGCATCGCCACCATCTCGGGGCGGATGTCGCCCGCCAGCAGGCCGAGTACGTCGGCTCCCGGCACACGGCGGCCACGAGCCTCGGACTCGTCGGCGAACAGCCTGTCGAACTCCCGGCTGTCGATGTCGCTACGTTCGAGTTTGGCCCACGCGTTTTCGCGCGGGTTGGTGGCGTTGACGGAACGGATGAAGTCGGCCGGCAGACCATGTTCGATCTCGTAGCGGTTGAACGCTTCGAACGGGCTGCTGAGGATGACTCCGCCGAGATCCCAGAGGACGGCTTTCTTCACCGGCGCATCGTAGGCTGGACGGGTTATGCCAAATCATGTCGTCGTCGACGGATCGAACCTCGCTACCGAGGGCCGCACCCACCCCAGCCTCCATCAACTCAACGAGGCGGTGCTCGCCTACATGGCCGAGCATCCCACGGCGCTCATCACGGTGGTGGTCGACGCCACGTTCGGCCATCGCATCGACCCGCGGGAAGTGCCCGAGTTCGACGACGCCGTCAGCAACAACGAGCTCGTTGCGCCGCCCGCCGGCGCCATCGGTCGTGGCGATGCGTTCGTGCTCAGCATCGCCAACAAGGTCAACGCGACCATCATCTCCAACGACAGCTACCAGGAGTTCCACGGCCAGTATCCGTGGCTGTTCGACGAAGGTCGTCTCGTGGGTGGCAAGCCCGTGCCGCACATCGGGTGGGTCTACGTGAACCGCCTGCCCGTGCGTGGCCCGCTGAGCCGGAAGTCTGTGGGCGAGGCCAAGCGCAAGGGGCCCGGCACCGGCGGTCGCGGGCGCGCCGCTGCCAGTGCCGCCACGGTGCGAGTCGGCAGCCCCGAGGCCAGCCTGCCGATGCCCGTACCGAAGTCGCCGCCCCCGCGCGCCGCTGCCTCGAAAGCTGCACCGGCGGAAGCCGCGCCGGCCAAGTCGGGCCGTCGTGGTCGTGGCGGCGCCGACCGGCCGCCGAAGGTGGAGGCGCCGGCCGCGCTTGCTGCTGCGGCCGCCGCTCAGCCGGCGAAGTCCACCGTCAACGACCTGCTCTCGTTCCTCACGTTCGTCGAGCGTCATCCCGCGGGCACGAGCGTGAACGCGATCGTCGATCACTACTCGTCGCACGGCGCGTACGTGCGCATCGACGACGTCGTCGGCTACGTGCCGCTGCGACTGATGGCCGATCCGGCGCCGCGCAGTGCTCGCGAGTTCATGAAGGTCGGCGAGTCGGTGACGCTGGTGGTGGAAAGCTTCGTGCCGTCCAAGCGCAGCATCGATCTCGCTGTTCCGGTCATGGGCACTGCGGCACCTCTGGGTGTAGCGGCGCCGGCAAAGCCGTCGAAGCGCGTGTCGAAGAAATCGGTCGCGGCCGTAGCGCCCACAGCCGTAGCGCCCGCAGCCGCAACGCCTGCGGTCGCGGCGGCCGAGACGCCGGCGCGGGGTCGCGGTCGCAAGGCTGCGGCTTCGCCGGCAGCACCGGCTCCGGTTGCCGAGCCCGTGCAGAAGTCCTCGTCGCGTGGCCGGCGCACCGATGCGCCCAACCTCGACGCGGCGCCGGCGACAGCGGTCGTCAAACCGGCGAAGGCCGCCGGGTCGTCGAAGTCGGTTCCGTCGAAGGCGGGTGCAACCTCGAAGGCAGCCGCGCCGTCGAATCGATCGAGATCAGCGGGCACCAAGCCTGCCACTGCTCCGGCGAAACCGGCGAAGGCCGTCGCCACCTCGTCGAAAGCCGTTGCTGCTGCGAAACCGAGCGCCAACAAGGCCGCCAAGAAGCCGGCCGCTGCGCCTGCCGCACCGCCGGCGCCGCGGCGTGGCCGCGCCAAGGCCTGATTGGCTACGGTCGAGGCGTGCGCATCGCCACTTGGAACGTCAACTCGCTGAAGGCACGCCTCGCGCGCGTGGAGGAATGGCTCGCCGACGTGCAGCCCGACGTGCTGTGTATGCAGGAGACGAAGCTCACCGATGACTCGTTCCCGGCACTGACCTTCGCATCGCTCGGCTACGAGACGGCTCATCACGGGCAGGGCCAATGGAACGGTGTAGCGATCCTGTCGAAGGTTGGCCTCAGCAACGTGGTGTCGAACTTTGCGGACGGTGGCGACCCCGACCCCGACGCGCGCATCATCACCGCGGTGTGCGACGGGGTGCGCATCAGCAGCGTGTACGTGCCCAACGGTCGCTCGCTCGATCACGAGCACTACCAGTACAAACTGCGCTGGCTGGCGCAGTTGCGTCGTCACGTGGCTGCACTTGGCACGCCCGACGAGCAGGTGGTGGTGGCCGGCGATTTCAACATCGCACCCACCGACCTCGACGTTTACGACCCACAGAAGTTCGTCGGTGCCACCCATGTCAGCCCGGCCGAGCGGGCCGAGCTCGCCGCCCTCGAAGCGTGGGGCTTCACCGACCTGTTCCGCCAGCACCACCCGGAGGGGAAGTTGTACAGCTGGTGGGACTATCGCGCCGGCGACTTCCACCAAGGTCGCGGGTTGCGCATCGACCTCGTGCTGGGTACTGCTTCCGTCGCTGCGCGTTGCGACTTCGCGATCGTCGACCGCAATGCTCGCAAGGGCACCTCGCCGTCCGATCATGCGCCGGTGCTCGTGGATCTCGTATGACCTACGAAGGCCAGGAGGCCAGATTGGCCGGCGATTCGCGAGCTGGGCTCGCCGAAGCCTGCCGCAGCATCATCGATGAACTGGCATCCAGCACTGCCGGGTCCACTGCCTTCCAGCAGGCACGCGACCTCGTGCAGCAGGCGGTGGCCATACTTGCCGACGCCGATCATGGTCGCCCTTATGAGGGCGGCGAGGGCTCACTGGCCCACTACCACGAGCATATGTTCATCGACCACAGCCCCCTGGTGGGCCCGCTGAACCCACTGGCTCCGCCGATCGTCATCTCGGCGGATGGCACCAAGGTCGCCGGTGAGGTCACGTTCGGCGACGCCTACGAGGGGCCTCCCGGCTGCGTGCACGGCGGTTTCATCGCCGCCGCCTTCGACGAAGTGCTCGGTCTTGCACAAGGCATGTCGGGCCGCCCGGGCATGACGGCACGGCTGACCATCCAATACCGCTCGCCCTCGCCGCTGCACCAGGTGCTGCGCTTCGTCGGCGACATCGCCCACATCGACGGCCGCAAGATCTTCACCACGGGCGAGTTGCGAGTGGCCGCCGATGGTCGGCTGTGCGCCGAGGCGGAGGGCCTGTTCATCTCGATGGGCCCCGAGATCTTCCAGCGCCTGATGAAGGACCGCTCCGAAACCTAGGTCTAGTGCTGTGTGCGAGAACATTGGCGGTGTCCGAGCCGTTGCGGATCGACGTGGTCGGCGAGGGGGCAGGGGCTCCTCGCGCTGCTTCGGTAACGCTCGTTACCGGGCTGGAAACCACGGTTACCGTTTGCCGGCAACCACTACCCCCCCTCGCCCCGACGTGCACGAACGTTGTCCGCATGCGGCACTGATGTTCCCATCGTCCACCGCGGTGAGGGACTGCACGTCGCATTCCATTGAGGCGAGGATCTACACCGCGGTCGGCAGCGGCCGCAGGCGGGCTGCTGCTGTTTCGGTGATGCCCAGGCGGTGAGCCAGGTCGGCTGCATCGGCCGGGGGGTCGTCGGCCAGCGAGCGCAACACACGATCGCTACACACAGCGTGCTCGGGTTGCCCCGAGACCCTGGCAATCGACGCCCGCCACTCCAGGAAGGGCACGAGCGGGTCGACCACGCGCACGCGAGGCGTGGGCGGCGGCACCGGTACGTCGTCGGCGGTGCTGTCGGTGACCGCCTGCAGCCAGCGGCTGGGCGCGGCAACCTTGCGTTGGCGTTGCGCGCAGTGCGTGACCAGCAGGTGCTGAGCCGCACGCGTGATGGCCACGTAGAACAGCCGGGCTTCCTCGGCCAGCTGGGCCTGCGACCCGGCCGAGCCGTGTGGGACCAAACCCTCTTCGGCACCAGTGATCACCACGCCCCACCACTCGCGACCCTTGGCGGCGTGAAACGTGAGCAGCGCTACCGCGTCGCGGTGGTCGGTGGGTTCCAGATCGTCGAACGGGTCGCGCAGCTCGACCCATGCCCGGAACGTGCCCGGAACGCCAGAGGACAGGTAGTGGTCGGCTTCCTCGGCGACACGGCGGGTGAGTTCGTCGCCCTCGGCGAAGGTGGTGTCGACCCACACCGCCAGCAGTTCGCGGTTGGTGCATCGGTAGGCGTCGCGCAACGCAACTTGCAATGGCGACCGCCCCGTACTTCGCTCGGTATCGATGCCGAACGAGGTGAACGTCTGCTGCAGGACGGTGAGCTGTTCGTTGGTGCGGGCCAGCACGGCCAGATCGCGGCCACGGTGATGGTGCAGCAGCCCGCGGATGTGGCGAGCGACGGCCAGCGCCTCGGCCACTTCGTCGGCGTGCTGCTGCACGAGCACGGTGGCCGCGCCAGGTTGACGGCTCTCGCTGTTGTCCACCTGCCCGCTCGCCGCCAGCGCAGCCGCGCCCGCGCGCACGACCTGCGGCGAGCATCGGTAGTTGGAGGTGAGCGACACCACGGTGACGCCGGGGTAGCGCACCTCGACCTCGGCCAGGGTGGTGGGGTCGGCGCCGTTCCAGCCGTAGATCGCCTGGCGCGGATCGCCGACCAGGCACAGGTCGGGGCGGCCGGCGCGTAAGCCCTCCAGCACCGCATGCTGCAAAGGGTTGAGGTCTTGCGCTTCGTCGACGAAGAAGTGGCGGTAGCGCCAGTGCACGCCGTCGGCCCACGGCCGGTCGGTGCGCAACGCCTCGAGCGTGTGGGTGAGCAGGTCGTCGAAGTCGATGACGCCGCGGCGACGTTTCAATCGTTCGTAGGCGGCCACGAAATCGGGGAAGCGGGCCGGAGGCAAGGCGGTGCGGCGGCGGGTGACCCGAATGGCGCCCTCGTACCGATCGGGTGGCACCATGCGCGCCTTCGCCCAATCGAGGTCGGCCAGCGCGCCGTACGGCTCGACCTGCAGCTTCAACTCGCTGACCACTTCGCGGGCGAGACGCAGCCGATCGTTGGCCACCTGTGGCGGCGCCTGGTTTGCCGCCAGTGCACGATCGCGCAGCAGGCGCAGCGCAACGCCGTGGAAGGTGCCTGCCTCGATCGGCTCGCGGATGTCGAGCTTGCGCAGCCGGCGCTTGAGCTCGGCCGCGGCATCGCGCGTGAACGTGAGTGCCAACACGTGCTGTGACATGGCCGTGCCGTGGGCGACGCGGTAAGCGATGCGTCGGGTGAGCACAGTGGTCTTGCCCGAACCGGCCGCGGCGACGATGGCGAGCGGCGACGCAGCGCTGGTGACCGCCTCGCGTTGTTCCGCATCGAGGCCGTGCAACATCGGGTCCGCGGGCATGCTCGTCACGATAGAGGTTGGGTGTCGCACCGTTGCCGCCCCGTGCGCCGACGCGGCGCTACAGTCTCGGCCATGTTCCCGAAGAAGAACCTCAACAACAACGAGACCATCGCCCTCGACATGCACCCGCATTGGTGGTACTTCGCGGAACCGGCCGGAGCGCTGCTGGCCAGCATCATCATCGGGATCGTCGTGCTCACCCAGACCGACGAGGGCAGCACCGCTCGCAAGGGCGCCGGCATCGTCGCGGTGGCGCTGCTCGTCATCACCGCCTTGTGGCTCGTCGCTCGCTACCTCAAGTGGCTCACCACCAACTTCGTGATCACCTCGCAGCGGCTGATTTTCCGCCAGGGCGTCATTGGCAAGAGCGGCATCGAGATCCCGCTCGAACGTGTGAACAACGTCAACTTCAACCAGAGTGTCTTCGAGCGGCTGTTGGGCGCCGGCGACCTGCTCATCGAGTCCGGCGGCGAGGATGGACAGCAGCGGTTCACCGACATTCGTCACCCCGACAAGGTGCAGAACCTGGTGCATGCGACGGTGGAGTCGCTCATCCAACGTCGCGCCGGATACGCCGCACCTCAGAACGCGGGCGGCGACATCGCCGAGCAACTCGAGCGGCTCGAGGGTCTCCTTCAGCGTGGCACCATCACGCAGCAAGAGTTCGAGGCGCAAAAGCGCAAGCTGCTGGACTGAACGTCACGCTCAACGTCACGCTGAACGTCAGGGGTTGCCGGCGTGGCCGACGGGCACGGTGGTGGTGAGGATCTTGCCGGTGCGTTCGGCGCTTGCCTGCGCGGCGTGAGAGAACGCCGCAGTCACCATGAACAGGGTGCGGCCATCGATACCACCCAGCATGCACGCGAAGCACGGTTGTTCCGTGTCGATCACCTGTAGCACCTCGCCGCCTTCGCGAACTCGGATGCAACGCGGCCCCGAGGCATCTGCCAGCCACACCGCACCTTCGTCGTCGAGGCAGATGCCGTCGGGCACGTGGTTGCCGAGGTCTGCCCACATCCGCGGGTTCGACAACGAGCCATCGGCCCCGATGTCGAAGGCGGTGAGGCGCCGGCCCATGCTCTCGGCGATGATCATCGTTGCGCCGTCAGGTGTGATCACGGTGCCGTTCGGGAAGAGCAAGCCGGCAGCGGCGGTGTGCACGCTTCCGTCGGGGTCGACGCGGGCAAGAGCAGCACCCTCGTAGGCGGCGAGTGCTCCGGCGAAGTCGCCCGACGTGATGGCTGCGTCGAGGTCGAACCCGAAGTTGCCCACGTAGGCGCGCCCGTGAGCATCGACGACCATGTCGTTGCAGTGAAAGGTGGCGATCTCGGAGAGGTCGGCGTGCACGACAAAGGCATCGTGTTCCAGGCGTAGCAACAGACGATCGGTCATCGACACCACCAGCAAGCGGCCGTCGGGCATCCAGCCGAGACCACTCGGCTGGCCGGCGACGGTGAGCTTGGTCTCCACCGTTCCCTGTAGATCGACCGTCTTGACCGCGTGGTCGTAGAAGTCGCTGAACCACAACTTGCCCTGGTGCCAGCGCGGGGCTTCCCCGAAGTAGAGATCGCTGGCCAGGATGTCGACGCTCATTGGGCCTCCGGCCGTCACGTGTGTTCGCGACAGTAGCCGCGGCCTGGGCGCCGCGAGCGGCGCGTCAGTGGGCGACGATGGCGGCGCCGGCGACTGCCTGCACCACCCAGCCGGTCGTGAGTGCGCCTGGTTCGGTGAGCGCCACGATGCAACCGCCGAACCCGCCACCGGTCATGCGGGCGCCGTATACGCCGGGCGTTGCGATCAGCTTCGCGACCGCCGCGTCCATCGTCGGGGTGGAGGTGGAGTAGTCGTCGCGCAAGCTCTCGTGGCTGCGCACCATCAGTCGGCCTGCCGCGGCCAGATCACCGGCGGTGATCGCGTCGGCGAAGTCGATGACGCGACGGTTCTCGCTGGTGACGTGCATCGCCCTAGCTCGCACCACGGGATCGGCGATCGACCTGGCTTGCGCGACCGTCGCGTGGCGCAGCGGTCCGATGGCCTGTTCGGCGGCAGCGCATTCGGCCACCCGGTCGGCGTACGGACTACCGATCAGCGTGCGTTGGGTGACGAACTGCACGACGATCTCGATGTCGTGGGGGAGTGCCACCGGTGTGACCGTCAGCTCGCCGCAGTCGATCATCAGCGCATGGCCGGCGACACCGGCAGCGATCGCCAGTTGGTCCATGATCCCGCTGGGCACGCCCGATGAGCGGTTCTCCGCCCTCTGACACAGTTGCGCGAGCGCGAGGGGAGTACCGACGAACCCGAGTGCGAGCGCGACCGCGACTTCCAGCGCGGCGCTGCTGGAGAGGCCGGCGCCGATGGGGATGTCGGTGGTGACGTGTCCGTGAAACCCATGCGGATGATGCATCTCGGAGATCACCCCAGCCACGTACTTGCCCCATTCGGGCTCGGCGTCCTGCGGGCGGGCGATGCTGAGCGGCAGGTCGACGGGAGCGGGCTCGTCGAGCGATGACAGCCGCACCCGATCGCCCTCACGTGTTCCTCTGATCTCTGTGTAGCGATCGATCGCCATCGGCAGCACCAGGCCGCCGGTGTAGTCGGTGTGCTCGCCGATCAGGTTCACCCGCCCGGGAGCGAACACGTGCACGCTCACGACGATGCACTCACGACGTTGTGTTCATGACAGGTGCAGGGCGGCGCTGAGTCGCTGGGTGGCCTCCAGGTTGAAGGGCGCCCGCAGCGCGATGTTCACCTGGTCGGCGCCGGCGTCCACGTACTCGCCGATGCGATCCGTGATCTCGTCATCGCTACCGCTGAGCACACCCGGCCGCACGAAATCGCTGATCGCGCCGAATTGCTGCTGCAGACTCTCCTCGGAGTAGGCGAGGCCGACGTTGATGGCCCGCTTGATCTCCTTCGGATCGCGGCCGACCGCGGCGCAGTGGTCGTCGAGGATCGCGTTCTTGTGGGCGAACTGGTCGGGAGCGATGAACGGCACGTTCCACCCGTCGGCGTAGCGGGCAGCGATCTTCAGCGTGCGCTTCTCGCCGCCACCGCCGATCCAGATGGGTAGCTTGGCCTGCACCGGCGGCGGTTCGTTGCGGGCCTGCGTGAGCGTGAAGTACTGGCCCTCGAAGTCGGTTACGTCATCGTGCAACAGGCCGCGCAGGCACTGGATGCCTTCCTCGAGCTGATCGAGGCGCGTCTTCGCATCGGGGAACGCGATGCCGAACGCGTCGTACTCCACCTTCGCCCAACCGGCGCCGATGCCCATGTCGGCGCGGCCGCCACTGAGTTGGTCGATGGCGGTGATCGCCTTGGCCAGCACCGCCGGGTGGCGGTAGCCGATCGAGTACACCAGCGACCCACAGCGCACCTTGCTGGTGCTGCACGCGAGCGCGGCATGCATGGCGACGGCTTCCAGGCAGGCCGCATCATCGGGTCTGCCGGTGGCGCCGTAGAAGTGATCCCAGACGCTGATCCAGCCGAAGCCGAGATCTTCGATCTTGCGCCACACCCCGCGCAACTCGTCGGCGGTGGTGTGCTGCAAGCCGACATGGACTCCGAAGACCGTCATGGCGCGAAGGTAGCCTGCCCGGATGCCTCGCGCCCTCGTTCAAACCGGTATGGAACTCGAATACGACACGTTCGGTTCCCCCGACGAGCCAGCGTTGTTGCTCATCATGGGCTTCACCGCCCAGATGACGGCATGGGAGGAAGCGTTCTGCCAGATACTTGCCGATGGTGGCCGCTACGTCATCCGGTTCGACAATCGCGACTCCGGTCTGTCCACCAAGCTCCATGGCCAGGTGGCCGATGTGCCCGGCGCGATGGCCGCCGCCTTCGCCGACATGGTGCCACCGCCGCTGCCCTACACGCTGGGCGACATGGCCGCTGACGCGGTCGGGCTGCTGGATCATCTCGGCATCGAGCGCGCCCACGTGATGGGAGCTTCGATGGGAGGCATGATCGCCCAGACCGTGGCGATCAACCATCCCGATCGAGTACGCAGCCTGATCTCGGTGATGAGCCAGCCGGGCGAGCCCGAGGTCGGTCAGCCGGCGCCGGAGGCGGCCGAAGCCATCTTCGCCCAGCCGCCCACCACCCGCGAGGGATACATCGAGGCCGCGCCGCGGTGGATGGTCTGGCAGTCGAAGAAGTACCGCAACGAGGTTCGCTCGAAGGAACTGGCTGCTCGCGAGTTCGACCGCTCGTTCTACCCGGAAGGTGCGCCCCGCCAGCTGGCCGCCATCTACGGCAGTGGCCGCCGCACAGCCGCGCTGCAGGCGCTGGATGTGCCGACGCTGGTGATCCACGGCCGCGACGATCTGCTGATCACGCCCAGCGGAGGTTTCCGTACCGCCGAGCTGATCCCGGGTGCGCACCTGCTGTTCGTCGCCGACATGGGTCACGACCTGCCCGAGCCGCTGTGGCCGCTGATCACCGATGCCGTGCTCAGCCACACGTCTCGCGCCTGAGAGTGTGGAACGCTGTGCGGTGTCCGAGGAGGCCGTGAATGCGTGATCTATGGGCTGTTGGTGACGCCTACGAGTCGTATGTCGGGAGGTGGAGCCAACCCGTCGCGGCCGACTTCCTCGACTGGCTGGAACCTGCGCCTGATCAGCGATGGCTGGACGTTGGTTGTGGAACCGGTGTACTGACACGGCAGGTCGTCGCCCGCTGCGATCCGCATTCCGTGCTGGGCGTCGATCTTTCGGAAGAGTTCGTCGCCTGGGCGGAATCTCATACCGAGGACCCACGCGTCCGTTTCACCGTCGCCGACGCGGCGCAACTCCCATCGGGTGTCGCAGATGTCGTCGTGTCCGGATTGGTGCTGAACTTCCTCCCCGATGCGCTCACGGCGCTGGCGTCGATGCGTGCCGCGGCGCCGACGGGTGCCGTCGCTGCTTACGTGTGGGACTACGCCGGCCGGATGGACCTCATGCGCGTCTTCTGGGACGCTGCCACTGCTCTCGATCCCGCTGCTGTCAACTTCGACGAAGGCCACCGGTTCCCGATGTGCCGACCGGCCGCGCTCGAGGACCTGTGGCGAGACGCTGGACTCGTCGATGTCACGTCGACCGCGATCGACGTGCCGACGATCTTCGCCGATTTCGACGACTACTGGACGCCCTTCCTCGGTGGCCAAGGGCCCGCCCCTGGCTACGCAGCGTCGCTGACCGACGCTCACCGTCAGGCGCTGCGAGAGTGCATCCAAGCCGAACTCGCTACCGGCCCGGATGGCGCGATCGCCCTTACGGCTCGAGCGTGGGCCGTCCGCGGCTACTCGCTGCCGCAGCCGCGCCGCATGTAGACGGCCGAGCCGTTCTCGATGAGCAGCCAGTCGAGTTCTCCGGTGACACCACCGACGCGCGTCTCGGTCGCGACGCCGCACAGGTCGGCCACCTCCTCGATCTGGACCGATTGCGACTCCGGCACTGCGCGAGTGCGAGTGTTGCGGTTCACGGGCCAGAACGCCGTGTCGAAGTAGGTCGTGCACGTCGCGCTGGCGGCGCCGGCCAGGCATTCGTCGATCAGCGGTTGTGCGGAGCTGCCGTAGTGGGCGCACACCAGATCGAACTGCAGTTGGCTGACGCCATCGTTGGCGACCATGCCCAGCCACCACCCATCGGGGGATGACCTCGCCGATCGTGCCGTCGGCGCCGCAACCCGAACCGCGCACCGGCTCGCTGCCCAGCTGCGGTACCGAACGGAAGCTACCGAACGTCCAGCGCGGCCCTGATGGCGATGTGACCGGCGAAGTCGACGTGGGGGTCGTCGAGCCGTCGCCCGGCAACGTCGTGGCGGGAGCGATCGGGGCACCTGGAAGCGTGATGCGCGTCGTCGGCGTGGTGACTCCAGGCAGCGGCGTCAGCTCGCGCCGTGTCACTCCCTTGGAGCTGCACGCCGGCAACGCGGTGGCGATGACTACCAGGAGACCGTACGCAAGGCGGCGCATGCACCCGAGCGTATAGCCACAGCCATCGCCAGCCCGGTGCCGCTCCTGCCGCCGATGGCGACGCACCACTCCCGTCGTACTAGAACGACATCCATGTCTGGACCGCTCACTGGTTACCGAATCATCGAGATCGCCGGCATCGGGCCCGGTCCGTTCGCCGCCATGATGCTGGCCGACATGGGGGCCGAGGTCATCCGGGTGGAGCGCGCACAGGCCGTGCGCGGCCCCGCTCCCGAGACGGCCCACTGGGACGTGTTGTTGCGCGGTCGCCGCAACGTTGCGCTCGACCTCAAGCACCCCGATGGCGTGGCGACACTCCTCGAACTGGTGGAGAAGGCCGACGCCCTCATCGAGGGCTTCCGGCCCGGCGTGATGGAGCGGCTCGGTGTCGGCCCGGCCGAGTGCCACGACCGCAACCCCCGACTGATCTTTGGTCGCATGACCGGCTGGGGCCAGGAGGGTCCCTATGCGCAAGCCGCCGGCCACGACATCAACTACATCTCGCTCGCGGGTGCGCTCGCCCACTTCGGCCGCGAGGGCGAGGCGCCGGTACCGCCGCTCAACATGGTGGGCGACTTCGGTGGCGGGGGAATGTTCCTCGCGTACGGCGTGGTGTGCGCATTGCTGGAGACCCAGCGCAGTGGCCAGGGTCAGGTCGTCGACACAGCGATGGTGGACGGCGCGGCCGCGATGATGAGCATGTTCTGGGCGATGAAGCAGATCGGCGTGTTCGACGAGAACCGGCCGGGCAGCAATCTGCTCGACACCGGCGCGCACTTCTACGACGTGTACGAGTGCGCCGACGGCAAGTACGTGTCGCTCGGCTCGATCGAGCCTCAGTTCTACGCCGAGCTCATGCGTCACACCGGCCTCGACGGCGACGCCGAGTTCGCGCAGCAGATGAGCAAGGAGCAGTGGCCGCACCTGAAGGGCCGCCTGCGCGCGTTGATGCTCACCAAGACCCGCGAGGAGTGGTGCGCCGAGATGGAGCACACCGACATCTGCTTCGCACCGGTGCTCACCATGAGCGAAGCCGCCGCCCACCCGCACAACGTCGCCCGTGGCACGTTCATCGAAGTTGCCGGCACACCGCAGCCGGCGCCCGCGCCAAGGTTCTCGCGCACGGCTGCTCAGGTCGACTCGCCACCGGCGCATGCCGGCCAGCACTCGCGCGAGGTGCTCGCAGATTGGGGTTTCAGCAGCGAGCGCATCGAGTTGCTCGTGGCGGGGGGCGCTGTAGCGTCGTCCTGATGGGCACCTTGGTCTGTTTTCACGCACATCCCGACGACGAGAGCATCAGCACGGGCGGCACCATGGCCCGAGCCGTCGCCGAGGGCCATCGCGTCCTACTGGTGGTGGCCACCAACGGCGACCATGGCGAGTCTCCCGACGACCTAGCCGAGGGCGAGACGCTGGTCGATCGCCGTCGGTCCGAAACCGCGAAGTCCGCTGAGGTGCTGGGTGTGCACCGGCTCGTGTGGCTGAACTACGCCGACAGCGGCATGACCGGCTGGGAGCAGAACAACCACGAGCGCTCGTTCGGGCGGGCCCCGATCAACGAAGCCGCCGGAAAGCTGGCTGCGATCCTGCGCCAGGAGGCCGCCGACGTGCTCACCACCTACGACTGGCACGGCAACTACGGCCACCCCGATCACATCAAGGTGCACACGGTCGGTCATCGGGCTGCCGAGCTCGCGGGCACGCCGGCCGTCTTCGAATCGACGATGAACCGCGATGCGATGAAACGATTCCTCGACGCGGCCCGCGAGAACGGTGAGGTGAGCGGGCCCGACGGGGAGGACTGGGACCCCGATGCCCCGGCCGACGACGGCAACCCGTTCGGTACGCCGGAGAGCGAGCTCACGCACATGGTGGATGTCAGCGCCTACGTCGCCGTCAAGCGTGCCTCCATCCGTTGTCACAAGAGCCAGGTCACCGACGCTGGTTTCTTCAGCTCAATGCCCGACGAGCTGTTCGCAATGGCCTTCGGCACCGAGTGGTACATCCGCGCCGGTGCCGAGCATCCGTTGCGCGAGGGCTGGCTGTTCGAATGACCCGGCTGTACCTGGTGCGCCATGGGCGCGCGGCGGCCGGCTGGAACACCGACCCCGACCCGGGGCTCGATCCGGTCGGCAGCCACCAGGCCGCCGAGATGACTGCCCGCTTGGCGCCGCATGGTCCCTTCTCGCTGGTTACCAGTCCGCTGCTGCGCTGCCAGGAAACGGCTGCCGGGTTGGCGAAGGAGTGGGGTGTGACGCCGCGCATCGAGCCCGGTGTCGCCGAGATTCCTTCGCCGGCGGGTGTGTCGCTGGCCGACCGCCTGGAATGGCTGCGGCCGGCGATGGCCGGCACATGGAGCGCCCTCGGCCCGCGGTACACCGCGTTCCGCGACGGTGTCGCCGCAGCCTTGGCAGCGTTGCCCGATGACACGGTCGTCACCAGCCACTTCATCGCGATCAACGCCGCGATCGGCGTGGCACTGGGCGACGATCGGCTGGTGATCCGCAGCCTCGACAACTGCTCCGTGACGGTCATCGACGTGGTTGACGGAATGTTCCAATTCGTTGAAGGTGGTCACGAAGCCGACACCCTGATCCGCTGAACGGCGTTTCCGCTGGCAGACTTCCGCCTATGACGTCACGTCGAGTGCTTGTGGTCAGCGTGTGTGCGGTGGCGTTGCTGGCTGCGGGTTGCAGCGACGAGAGCAGCAGCCCGGGCACCACCACGACCACGGCCGCCCCGACGGCCACGGTCGCCGAGACGACCACCACCGTGGCCGCCACCACTACCGCGCCGGCGACCAGCACCACCACGTCGACACCCGCGAGCACGACCACCACGATCAAGGTGGTCATCGGTCTGGCCTTGTCGCCGACGGGTTTGGGCGATGCACTGTTCGATGCCGACGCCGACGGTGTGGTGGAGTACGTCAACTCCATCCTCGGAATCCCCACCACCGACTCCGGCTGGATCGATCCGGTCGCGACCGGCGCGGTATGCCCCGGAAACGAAGTCCGCTTCGTCGACTGGAAAGACCTCTCGCTCTTCTTCACCGATGACGGTTCCGGCGTGCGCCACTTCGCTTCCTTCACCTATGGCAAAGCCTTCGGTTCGACAATCGCCCCGTACGGACTCGCCACCGACGCGGGCGTCGGTGTCGGCTCCACAGTCGCGTCACTTCGGGCCGCCTACCCTGCTGCCGCGGTGAACCCCGATGATGGGTTCACCGGACCCAATTTCCAGATTGAGGACGGGCTCTACGGATTCCTCACCGGCGCCGACGACACCGACACGATCATCTCGTTCGTGGGCGGTTTCGGGTGCGGCGAGTAGATTCGTCCGAATGCTCGCCAACGGCCTCGCAACGGTCAACGACATCCATCAGGGCTGGACCTGGGTGGTCATCATCGGCAACGGACTGGCCGGCTGCTGGTCGCTCGCTGCGAACTGGCTTCCGGCGCTGCGTACGCGAGCGCTCTGGTGGTTCATCGGTGGTGCTGAAGTCGCCGTGTTCGTCCAGGTCGTCCTCGGGACGCTGTTGGTGAGCAAGTACAAGGTGCCGCTCCCGCAGTTCCACGCCTTCTACGGGTTCGTCGCGATCATCGCCATCGCCATCATCTACAGCTACCGATTCCAGATGAAGCACCGGCTGTACATGCTCTACGGCTTCGGCAGCCTGTTCGTGATGGGCCTCGGCATCCGCGCCATGCTCGTCGCCGCCACAGTGTGAACCGACATTCGCAGGCGTGTGCGATGTGCACGTACCCCGATCCGAGGCTTCCGTTACAGGTCCGAGGGCCTCGCTGCCGGCCCGAGTGTGCCCGGTCCATTCGAGTAGGTACTCGCGTCCCGGGGTGCGAGTACCTACTCGGAGTCCCGGGGAATCTGTGGGCAGCGAGCCGCACACCCGACAGCGTCGAACCGGTGCCGGCCGTTCGTTCGCACGGGTGCGAGACGTACATCACGGCCGCCGTGACCACGGTCTCTTGCACTCGGCCGCAGCCTTGCGGATGGGACGTGCAGTTGCTCGGTGGGGCCGTCAGAGGGCCGCGGCGAGTTTGTCGAGTTGGGCGGCCAGTTGGCTGGGAAGTGCTTCGCCGAACTGGGCGAAGTGGGCCCGCATCTGGGGCAGTGCGCCCTTCCAACCGTCGACATCCACGGACAGCAGGGTGGCCATATCGTCGGCGCTGACGTCGAGGCCGTCGGTGTCTATGCCACCCGCCGCAGGGAGGTAGCCGATCGCGGTCTCGACCGCATCGGCCTCGCCGGCCACACGCTCGAACACCCACTTCAGCACGCGGCTGTTCTCGCCGTACCCGGGCCACAGGAAGCGGCCGTCGTCGTCGCGGCGGAACCAGTTGACGAAGAAGATCTGCGGCAGCTTGGAGGCGTCGGTGACAGCGCCGACCTCCAGCCAGTGGGCGAAGTAGTCGGCCATGTTGTAGCCACAGAACGGCAGCATCGCCATCGGGTCGAAGCGCAGGATGCCGGCGGCACCCTGCTGGGCCGCGGTGGTCTCACTCGCCATGATCGAGCCGAGGAAGGTGCCGTGCGCCCAGTCGAACGCCTGCGTCACCAACGGCACCGTGGTGCGGCGGCGGCCACCGAACAGGATGGCGCTGATCGGCACGCCGGCCGGGTCTTCCCACTCGGGAGCGATGGAAGGGCACTGCGCGGCAGGTGCCGTGAAGCGGGCGTTGGGGTGCGCTGCAGGCGTCTTGGACTCGGGCGTCCAGGGGTTGCCCTTCCAGTCGGTGGTGTGCGCCGGCGTGTCGTGGCTCATGCCCTCCCACCACACGTCGCCATCGGAGGTGAGCGCAGTGTTGGTGAAGATGCTGTTGCCCCTCAGGCTTTGCATCGCGTTGGCGTTGGTGTCCCAGCCAGTGCCCGGGGCCACGCCGAAGAACCCGGCCTCGGGGTTGATCGCGTACATGCGGCCGTCAGGCCCGTGTTTCATCCAGCAGATGTCGTCACCGACGGTCTCGGCCTTCCAGCCCGGGATCGTGGGCACGAGCATGGCGAGGTTCGTCTTGCCGCACGCACTGGGAAACGCGCCGGCGATGTACTTGGCCTCGCCGGCGGGGTTGGTGAGTTTGAGGATCAGCATGTGCTCGGCCAGCCAGCCATCGTCGCGGGCCATGACCGAGGCGATGCGCAGCGCGAAGCACTTCTTGCCGAGCAGCGCGTTGCCGCCGTAGCCGGAACCGTACGACATGATTTCGCGGGTGTCGGGGAAGTGCACGATGTACTTGTTGTCGGGGTTGCACGGCCACGCAGAATCGGCCTGGCCGGGCTGCAGCGGGGCGCCCACCGAGTGCACGCACGGTACCCACTGGCCATCGCCCAACACGTCGAGCGCACGCTGGCCCATGCGGGTCATGATGCGCATGTTGGTCGCCACGTAGGCGCTGTCGGTGAGCTGCACGCCGATGTGGGCGATGGGCGAACCGAGCGGGCCCATGCTGAACGGCACGACGTACATCGTGCGGCCCTGCATCGCGCCCGTGTACAGAGTGGACATCTGGGCACGCATCTCGGCAGGTTCGCGCCAGTTGTTGGTGGGGCCGGCGTCCTCCTCCTTGGCCGAGCAGATGAACGTGCGGTCTTCCACGCGGGCCACGTCGCCCGGGTCGCTGTGTGCCCAGTAGCTGTTGGGCCGCTTGGCCTCATCGAGTTTGGTGAAGATGCCGGCGTCGACCAGCCCCGTTGCCAGACGGTCGTACTCGTCGGCCGAACCGTCGCACCAGTAGACATCGCAGGGTTGAAGGATTGCGGCCCAGTCGGCCACCCACTGCTGCAATCGCGCGTTGCTCGTGGTTCCGGTCATGACGGGGGATCTCCTTGGGGGGTCGGCACGCCGTGCTCGGCTTCATTCTGCCAAAGTGTGACCAAAGCGAGAAATCGCCAGCCTCGTGGGCCGGGCGTTTTCGGCGAGTACACAGCTCAGTGACCGGGGGTCTCCATGTCGACCTCGCTCCCGAGGCGCAGGCGGGTGGCCCGCCCTGCGGCATCGAGATCGAAGACCACACGTTGGCCCTGGCGCAGCATGCGGAAGATCGAGCCGACGAGCGCATCGCCGGCGAGATCGATATCGGTGAGATCGGTGTCGCGGACAACGACACCGTCGCCCGACGCAGGATCGAAGCTCTTGATGACGCCCTGCACGGCGAGGCCTCAGCCGGCCTTGACGATCTTGCCGCTCTTGATGCAGCCGGTGCACACGTAGAGGCGCTTGGGCGAGCCGCTGACGAGGGCGCGGACGCGCTGGATGTTCGGGTTCCAACGGCGCTTGGTGCGACGGTGGGAGTGCGACACGTTCATGCCCCAGCTCGGGCCTTTGCCACACACTTCACATACTGCTGCCATGACGAAACTTCTTCCAGGAGCGATCCAACGAGCGCAGAGATGCTACCAGCCAACATCCTGCAACCACCAAGCGTGCAGCACGGTCCCGACCACCACCACCGCCGGCTGCCGCGGCCGAAACGGTGGAGGAAGGGTTCGTGTGACGGTGCGGGGTCCGGCCCAGGTCGTCAGTAGTGTTGCCGGGGTGCCGACCCTGGAACATTTCAGCCCCGACGCGCTGCGCCACACTGTCATCACGTTCCGCGATGCGATGAAGGCCCACGCCGACGGGATCAATCGGCTCAACGTGTATCCGGTCCCCGACGGCGACACCGGCACCAACATGGCCCGTACCCTGGACGCCGTGGTGGCCGAGCTGGAGGGCGCTGACCCGGGCCTGGAGACCACCTGCAACGCCATCAGCCACGGCAGCCTGATGGGCGCTCGCGGCAACAGCGGTGTCATCCTCAGTCAGATCCTGCGCGGCCTGGCGGGAACGTTGAAGGAGGCCACCGAGGGCACTGGGTTGAAGGTGGCCGAGGCGCTGAAGGCCGCGTCGGCTGCCGCCTACTTGGCTGTGCTGAAGCCCACCGAGGGCACCATCCTCACCGTCGCGCGCGAGTCGGCCGACGCTGCGCACCTCACGGCCCAAGCAGGTGGTTCCCTCGTCGCCGTGCTCCGGTCTGCGCGCCTGGCCGGCAAGTCGGCCCTCGACCGCACTCCGGACATGCTGCCGGTGCTGAAGGATGCCGGGGTGGTCGATGCCGGCGGCGCTGGGTTCCTGCTGCTGCTGGATTCTGCGCTCCACGTGGTGGACGGCGTGCCGATCCCCGAACCCGAGGAGTTCGAGGGTCCCTCGGCCGAGCAACTCGAGGCCGCAGCCCACCGGCAGCACAACGAGGGCGGCGTCGACATCAGCGAGCTTCGCTACGAGGTCATGTACTTCCTCGATCTCGACGACTCGAAGATCCAAGAGTTCAAGGAAGCGTGGGGCGAGGTCGGCGACAGCATCGTGGTCGTGGGGGGCGACGGCCTCTGGAACTGCCACGTGCACACCAACGACGTGGGCGCGGCCATCGAGGTCGCACTCGATCTCGATGGGCGGCCGAGGAAGATCCGCATCACCGATCTTTTCGAGGAGATGGCCCAGAACTCCGGCGGCACGGAGCACCTTCGATGGGAGGCGGCCATCGCCGCCGGCGGGCACGTGCCGAGGGCGGGCGCCGGCCTGCCGCCGGTCACCTGCGCCATCGTCGCCGTGTCCAGTGGCGACGGGCTGTCCGAGCTGTTCGGGCAGCTGGGAGTGCAGGGCGTGGTCACAGGCGGGCAGACACTGAACCCGTCCACCGCCGAACTGCTCGCCGCCGTCGAGGCCGTCAACGCGTCCCAGGTGGTGGTGCTGCCGAACAACAAGAACATCATCCCGGTGGCGCAGCAGCTGGCTGCGCTCACCACCAAGACCGTGTTCGTGGTGCCCACCAAGAGCATGCCCGAGGCGCTCGCCGCGCTGGTCGTCTACGACCCCGAAGCCGACGCCGAAGGCAACGCCGTGGAGATGTCCGAGGCCGCCGAGTCGGTGGCAACGGGCGAGATCACGCGGGCCGTGCGGGCCACCAACAGCGACGCCGGGCCGATCGACGAGGGCGACTGGATCGGCATCGTCAGGGGCGACGGCGTCGTGGTCGTCAGCGGCACCCTCGATGGCGCCACAGTCGCCATGCTCGAATACCTCGTGGGGCCAGGTCGCGAGATCGTCACCGTCATCGAGGGCTGCGATGCAACCGCCAACCACACCGACGTCATCCACGCGTGGCTCGATGAGCACCACCCAGACGTGCAGGTGGAGGTGCATCGCGGCGGCCAGCCGTTGTACCCGTACCTCTTCGGCGTCGAATGAGCCGCACCCCCGAAGTCGGTCCGGCATGAGCGAACTGTCCCTGCCCGAGCTCGCCACCATCGGTGTCGAGCGCCTGAAGGCGGTGGGTGCGGGCAAGCGGCTGGAGTCGTTCCGCAAGTTCGGGATCACCAACCTGCTCGAGCTGGTCACGCACTACCCGCGCCGGTGGGTCGACCGCACCAAGGAAGCCACCGTCGAGTCAGCGCTCGACGGCACCGACGCACTGGTCGTGGGCGAGATCCGCTCGATCAACGCGCCGCCGCGGCGCGGGCGGGCACCCGGTCGCATCGTGGCCACCATTGGCGACGGCACCGGGCGCATGTCGCTCGTCTTCTTCAACCAGCCGTGGCGCGAGCGCCAGCTGCAACCGGGCACGTGGGTCGCCGCCTTCGGCAAGGTCAACCGGTTCCAAGGGGTCAAGCAGATGGCGAACCCGACGGTCGACGTGCTCGGCGACCCCGAGGAGCGGCCGCGCCCGATCGTGCCCATCTACCCGCAGAGCGAGAAGATCGACCTTCCCTCGTGGGTCGTGCTGCGGGCCGTCGAGGAAGCACTCGCACGCAGCGAGGCGCGGCGCATCTCCGACCCGGTTCCCGCCGAAGCCCTACGCCGGTTGGGCCTGGTGGGTCGCCACGAGGCGTTGCGCAGCATCCACCTCCCCGAGACGATGGGCGAGAAGGAACAGGCGCGCCGCCGTCTCGCGTTCGACGAACTGCTCCGCGTGCAGCTCGTCTTGGTGATGCGCAAGCGGGCGCTGGAACGCGACGCCCGCGGCATCCGTCACAGCATCGGCGGTGAGTTGGGCAATCGGTTGCGCGCAGCCTTGCCCTACGAGCTCACTCGTGCACAGGAACAGGCGATCGCGGAGATCGAGGCCGATCTCGCCGGCCCGCACCCGATGCACCGCCTGCTGCAGGGTGATGTGGGTTCGGGCAAGACCTTGGTGGCCGTGAGCGCCATGCTCACGGGCGTGCAGGGTGGCCACCAGAGTGCGTTGATGGCCCCCACGGAAGTGCTTGCCGAGCAGCATGCCAGCAGCGTTCGCCGGTTGTTGGAAGGCGTCACGGTGCCCGACCCGGGCAACCTCTTCGGCGATCGGCCGTTGCGGGTAGAGCTGCTGACCAACCGCATCACCGGTAGCGACCGCAGAGACGTCTTGGCCGGCCTGGCCGACGGCACCGTCGACATCGCCATCGGCACCCACGCGCTGATCCAGGAGGGTGTGCAGTTCCACAGCCTCGGGGTGGTGGTGGTCGACGAGCAGCACCGCTTCGGGGTCGAGCAACGCGCCGCCTTGCGGGCCAAGGGTGAGGGTGCGGGGGAAGGCGCCTACGTTCCCGACGTGCTGGTGATGACGGCCACCCCGATCCCGCGCACTGCCGCCATGACCGTGTACGGCGATCTCGATCTGAGCGTGCTCGACGAGCTGCCACCCGGCCGCTTTCCGATCCGCACGCATTGGGCCAACGGCCCCTTGATGGAGCAGGGCGCGTGGGCCACCGTGCGCGATGAGGTTGCGGCCGGCCGCCAGGCGTACGTGGTGTGCCCACTGATCGAGGAGAGCGAGAAGCTGGAGGTCGCGAGCGCACAGGAGACCTACGAGCGGCTGCTCAACGACGAGCTGAAGGGCCTGCGCATCGCGTTGTTGCACGGCCGGATGTCCTCGGCGGACAAGGAGTCCGTGATGGATCGTTTCCGTCGCGGCCAGCTCGACGTGTTGGTCGCCACCACCGTTATCGAGGTCGGTGTCGATGTGGCGAACGCGACAGTGATGGTGATCGTCGACGCCGACCGCTTCGGCATCGCCCAATTGCACCAGCTACGCGGCCGCGTCGGTCGCGGGGTGCATGCCTCTCAGTGTTGGTTGGTCACCCAGCAGGTCGATGGCACCAACCCGCGCGTGCAGGCGCTGGTCGACAGCACCGACGGCTTCTTCCTTGCCGAGGTCGATCTCGAGCTGCGCGGCGAGGGCACCCTGATGGACACCGCCCAGAAAGGTCGCAGCGACCTCAAGCTGGCCTCGCTGCGTCGCGACCGTGAACTGGTGGCGCTGGCTCGCGAGGTCGCGTTCGAGATCGTCGACCCAGACCCGTTGTTGGCGGACAACCCGTTGCTGCTCGACGAGTTGCGCCTCCTCTTCACCGCCGATGACGAAGCCTTCCTCTTCAAGAACTGATACCGAACTCACGCGCCATCCTCGTCGTCGGGCAGCACGAGGTCCCAACGATCGCGGCAGTCCTCGCAGCGATAGGCGACGATGTCGCCGGGCAGCCACACGTCCGTCTCCGTTCCGTCCAGCGACTCGCGCGGATGAGTGAGGAGATGGCAACGACCGCCGCAATCGACGCAGATGATGGTGGGTTCCGGTTCCAGCACGCCCGTAGTCTGGCGCAGATGGGAGCGGTGATGGCATGCGGGTGATCTCGGGCGAGTTCGGTGGCCGCAGGCTGGTGTCACCCGCGGGTGCCACCACTCGGCCCACCACCGACAAGGTGCGCCAGGCCGTCTTCAACTCGTTGGCCAGCATGGGTGTCATCGGCGGTGCTGTTGTCGCCGATCTGTATGCGGGTTCCGGTGCGCTCGGCATCGAGGCGCTGTCGAGAGGCGCCGCGCGATGCGTGTTCGTCGAACGCGACCGGGCGGCTCTCCACGCGTTGCGCGACAACATTGCGACCCTCGGCATCGCCGACCGCTGCACCGTTCATGGCACGGATGTGATGGCGTGGGTGCCGGCGATGCGCAACGTCGACGTGGCCTTCGTCGATCCCCCGTATGCCTTCGAGGCCTGGCCGGCGCTGCTCAAGCTGGTCGACGTCGGCCTGGTCGTCGCTGAAGCCGACGGGGCCGTCGAGGCGCCGGAAGGTTGGACCCAGTTGCGCGCCCGCCGCTACGGCCGCACGTGGGTCACCCTTCTGGAACGCTGGTCGCCTGTTGGAAACCAACGGAGTGTGAACGGCTAGCGTGTGGCCGCCATGGCGACCGTTCTCTATCCCGGAAGTTTCGATCCGCTGCACCTTGGGCACGTCGATGTGATCGAGCAGTCGGTGGCGCTCTTCGGCAAGGTCGTCGTCGGGGTGATGCACAACCCGACCAAGCCCAGTGGCATGTTCACCCTCGAGCAACGCACCGACATGATCCGCCGCAGCATCTCGTACCTCCCGTCGGTGGAGGTGATGGCCTTCGAAGGCCTCGCCGTCGATGCTGTCAAGCAGGTGAAGGCGGCGTTCATCGTCAAGGGCCTGCGCACCGGCGGCGACTTCGAGGTGGAGCAGCAGATGGCCCACACCAACCATGCCGTGAGCGGTGTACGCACCGTCTACCTGCCCTGCAAGCCGGCGCTTGTCTCCATCAGCAGCCGTTTCATTCGTGAGATCGCCCAGTACGGTGGCGACGTCACTTCGCTGGTGCCGGCCCCGGTGGCCACCGAACTTGCCAAGCTTTTCCCCGCCAAGCTTTTCCCCGCCACGCAGTTGCCCGCCACGCCGTTGCCCGCCATGCCGTTGCCCGGCAAGGCGCAACCCCTGAACACCTCTGAGAACACATGAGCCACGACGACCAGTACGACGACGACGAACTCGACGACTCCGATGCCTTCGTCCGTTCCACGAACGGATACGTCGGCGACGCCGAAGCGCTGCTGCGCCGAGCCGTCGACATCATCGCGACGGCGCCCACGATGCCGCTGTCGTCGTCGCCACGCATCGACCGCGACGAGATCATCGAACTGTTGGAAGAGACCCTGCACCGCTTGCCCGACGAGATGCGCCAGGCGCGGTGGATGATCAAGGAGCGTCAGGAGTTCGTTGCCAAGACGCGTCGCGAGGCCGACGAGTTGCTGGAGGCCGCGCGAGTGCAGGCCGAGCGCATGGTGCAGCGCACCGAAGTCGTGCGCGCCGCCGAGCAACGTGCCCGCCAGATCAGCGAAGCCGCCGAGAACGACGCCCGGCGCCTGCGGCACGAGACCGAAGACTTCCTCGATCAGCGCCTCGGCAGCTTCGAGATCCTGCTCGACAAGCTCACCAAGACCGTGCAGGCCGGCCGATCGCGACTCGCCATCGGCCAGCACCGCGCGACCGAGGATGGTGAGGAAGAAGACTTCACGAAGGGCTTCTTCGATCAGGATCGGTAGTCACGTGGCCAACCCATTGCGCGTGAACGCCGCCGAGCTGTTGCGCCGGCCGGGCAGTCAGAAGATCGTCGAACTGCAGGCGTCGTTGGCCGAACTCGGGGACGTCGACCCGCAACGATTCGACGACGACGCGGAAGTGGCCGTACGGCTGCACCTGGAGGCGCTCAACGATGGCATCGTCATCGATGGCGAGCTGCGGGTTCCGTGGCACGGTGTCTGTCGTCGCTGCCTGGTCGAGACCGGCGGCGTGCAGGTCAGCGAGGTACACGAGCTGTACCAGCGCGTCGTCACCGACCCCGAGGCTTTCGAGATCGTCGGCGATCAACTCGATCTGCGCGATGTCGTCCGCGAGCTGATGCTGCTCGACGTGCCCAGCACGCCGCTGTGCCGACCCGATTGTGCAGGTCTGTGCCTCACGTGCGGCGCGAACCTCAACGACGGCCCGTGCGGCTGTGCCGCTTCGCCGGCAGATCCCCGCTGGTCAGCACTCGATCAATTGCGAGATCTCGCCGATCCGGCCGACTGACGCCGTACGCAGGTAGCAACCCGCCCGTTCGGGCCGCTAGCCTCTCATAGCTCGTGTGTCGAGGGAGCGTCCCTCGTCCGATTCCGGGAGTCCCCATGGCTGTTCCCAAGAAGAAGAAGTCGAAGTCGAAGACGCGCAGCCACCGTGCGGGCGCGTGGAAGCTTGCCGCCCCGTCACGCAGTGTCTGCCCGCGTTGTGCCGCCGCCAAACTGCCGCACACAGTGTGCCCCAGCTGCGGCTGGTACAAGGACCGCATCGCTGTGGAAGTCGGCTGAGCCACACCGCTGTCATGTTGCCGGTCGCTGTTGATGCGATGGGCGGCGACCGAGCGCCCGGCGACGTTCTCGCTGGTGCCCATGCCGCCGCCGCGTTGGGTATTCCCATCGTTCTCGTCGGGCCCGAGGGGCTCGCCGGTTGTGGCGACCTTCCCCTGATCCCGGCGTCGGAAGTCATCGAGATGCACGACGACGCGGCGCAAGGCGTGCGTCGCAAGAAGGACTCCAGCCTCGTGCGCGCGGCCGAGGCCGTGCGCGACGGCAAGGCCAGCGCAATGGTCTCCGCCGGCAACACCGGCGCCACGATGGCGTCAGCGCTCCTGCGCATGGGCCGGGTGAAGGGTGTCAACCGCCCGGCAATCGCGACTCCCATCCCGGTGCCGGGCGAGCGGCCCAACATCTTGCTCGATGCCGGTGCCAACGCAGAGGTGCAGGCCGAATGGCTGGTGCAGTTCGCAACGATGGGCGCCATCTATGCCCGTCATCGCTTCGGGATCGCGAACCCGAAGGTTGGCCTGCTGTCGATCGGTGAAGAGCCGGGAAAGGGCGACTCCCTCCGCAAGGAGGCCTACGAGCTGCTCCTGAACGCGCCGGGAATCGACTTCATCGGCAACGTCGAAGGCCGCGATCTGATGAAGAAGACGGCCGACGTGATCGTCACCGACGGCTTCACCGGCAACGTGGCCCTGAAGACTCTGGAGGGTGGCCTCAAGACGCTGTTCGGTGCGCTGCTCGCCGCCTTCGCCAGCGAGCCACAGTACAAAGCGCCCGCCGATGCGCTGCTGCCGGCGTTGCTGCCGCTGTACCACCAGATGAGCCCTGACACGCAGGGCGGCGCGGTGCTGTTGGGAGTCGATGGCATTTGCATCATCAGTCACGGCTCCTCCGGTGAGACCGCCATGCTCAACGCCATCAAACTGGCCGAGGAGATGGTGCAAACCGGCCTGGTCGCCGAGATCACAGCGGCGTTCGCGACCCAGGGATGAACGGTCGCGTCGGGTACTGTCCGCCGGTGTCGGCTGGTGCCGTCGAGCTACCCGGGCGCGGTAGCCTCTGGGCGCTCACACATGACCGCCAGGAGTACCCAGGTGCCTGCTGAAACCCACGCCGAACACGATCCCCTCGACCGCGAGGGGGTCTTCGAGATCGTCCGCGCCAACCTCGCCGACATCTTGGAGATCGATCCGTCCACCATCAGCGAGGGACAGTCGTTCGTCGACGATCTCGACGCCGACTCGCTGGCGCTCATCGAGCTGGTCGAGGCCCTGGAGGAGGATCTGGCGGAGCGCTCCGTGGGCTTTCGCATCGAGGACGAAGATCTGGTCGATCTGAAGACTGTGCGCGACGCGGTCGACTACGTCTTCGATCGGGTCAAGGGCAACTGACATTTCGGTTCGGCCAGAACCCGATCTCACCGAGCTTCGGCGACACCTCTGCTACGAGTTCAACGACCCCGCCATGCTGCGCCGCGCGCTGGCGCACCGCAGCTGGTGCAGCGAGGTGGGCGGCCAACCCAGCAACGAGCGGCTGGAGTTCTTGGGCGACGCCGTGCTCGGGTGGGTTGTGGCCGACCTAGCCTTTCGTCGTCATGGTGAGCTCACCGAGGGCAAGCTCACCGACTTGCGCAAGAGCGTGGTGAACGCATCGGCCCTCGCGGAAGTGGCGCTGGAGATCCAACTGGGTCCGTGCCTACTGCTGGGCAAGGGCGAAGATGCTGCCGGCGGTCGCGCGAAGCCCTCCATCCTCAGCGACGCGTTGGAGGCCGTGTTGGGGGCGGTGTACGTCGACGGCGGTACCGAGGCCGCGTTCGCGCTCATCGAGCGTCTCTTCGTGGAGCGCATGGCGGTGGCCGCGCTGCGCCTCGACCGTCTCGACTACAAGACGGTGCTGCAGGAGCTGACTGCCCGTCTGCACGACACTGCGCCTGTCTATGTGCTCAGCGACACCGGCCCCGACCACGACAAGTGGTTCACTGCAACGGTCATCGTTGCCGGGCAATCGGTCGGCTACGGCGAGGGACGATCGAAGAAGATGGCCGAGCAGGCGGCTGCGGAACAAGCGTGGACGGCCCTGTCGAACCACGTCGCGGGGTAGGCGAAAGGTGCCCGAACTACCCGAGGTGGAGACGGTTCGACGCGGCCTGCAGGCGCAGGTGGTCGGGCGCCGGATCACGAAAGTGGAGGTGGGTCGGGAGCGCACGGTTCGGCGGACCTCGCGCCAGGCCGTCATCGATGGTCTCACCGGGGCCACGATCATCGCCATCAACCGGCGCGGGAAATACCTGCTGTGCCCACTCGACACCGGTGACGAAGTGATGATGCACCTGCGCATGAGCGGCCGCCTGTTGCTGGCCGCGGCGGGTACGCAACGTCCGCCGCACACTCACGTCGTGATCCATCTCGCCGGCGAACCAGCTCAGGAACTGTGGTTCGTGGACCCGCGCACGTTCGGGGAGGTCGTCGTCTTCGACCCTGCCAAGGTGGCGGTGGAACTTCCGGAAGTGGCCAAGATGGGCATCGACCCGATCGCCGACGGGCTCACGCGCACCCAGTTCGCAGCCCTGCTGCGCAGCCGCTCGCGACAGATCAAGGCACTGCTGCTCGACCAGCACGTCGTCGCCGGCATCGGCAACATCTATTGCGACGAGAGCCTGCACCTGGCGGGAGTGCGGTGGGATCGCCGCTCGAACGCCGTCAGCGCGCGCGAGATCACCCGGCTGCACGCGGCAATCATGACGGTGCTCGGCGAGGCGATCGAGGCGGGGGGCAGCACACTGTCCGACACCCAGTACGTGGGCGTCGACGGCGAGAGTGGCTGGTTCCAGCTGCACCATCGCGTGTACGACCGTGCCGGCCAACGCTGCCTCACGTGCGGCAGGGCCGACATCGTCAAGGTCGCCGTGGCCGGTCGCGGCACCCACTATTGCCCGCGCTGTCAGAAGTGATGCAGGCGGTTGGGGCGGCCGGGCCGCGTCCATTAGGGTCGCCGACGCCGTGTTTCTGAAGTCGCTCACCCTCAAAGGTTTCAAGTCGTTCGCCGACGCCACCACCCTGCAGCTGGAAGCGGGGGTGACGGTCGTCGTCGGCCCCAACGGCTCGGGCAAGTCAAACGTGGTGGATGCCATCGCCTGGGTGCTCGGCGCGCAGGCACCCAGCGCCGTGCGGAGCCAGAAGATGGACGACGTCATCTTCGCCGGTACCGCCAAGCGCCCGGCTCTCGGCCGCGCCGAAGTGACGCTGACGCTCGACAACTCGACGGGTTTGTTGCCGATTGAGTTCACCGAGGTGACGGTCAGTCGCACCCTGTTCCGAACGGGTGAGAGCGAGTACGCGATCAACGGCATCAACTGCCGCCTGCTCGATGTGCAAGAGCTGCTCAGCGATGCCGGTGTCGGTCGCCAGCAGCACGTCATCGTCAGCCAGGGCCAGATCGACGCGGTACTCAACGCCCGCCCTGAAGACCGCCGTTCCATCGTCGAAGAAGCTGCCGGCGTGCTGAAGTACCGCCGGCGCAAGGAGAAGGCCGAGCGCCGGCTGGATGCCACCGAGGCCAGCCTGCTGCGCGTGCAAGACCTGCTGCGCGAGGTGCGTCGCCAGCTGCGCCCGCTCGAGCGGCAGGCCGACGCGGCCCGGCGACACGGCGATCTGGTGGCCGAGCTGGATGCACTGAAGATCTTCCTGGCAGGTCGCGAGATCGCATCCCAGCGTGCGCGCATGACGGCACAGGCGGGAGACAAGATCACTCTCAGCGAGGCCGAACAGGCGCTGCGTACCGAGTTGGCCGCGCTCGACACCGGCGTGATGGCCGCTGAGGCCGAGCTCACCGCCCGTGGCGACACCGACCTCAGCGACGAGATGGTGCGTGTCGAACAACTACGCGAGCGCGCCCGCGGCATCGCCGCCGTGTTGGTGGAGCGACGTCGCTCGATGGAGCGCGACCGGGGCCAGTTGATGGACTCCGGTGTGGTCGCCAACCTCGAAGCCGACGCTCAGCGCCTGCGCGACGAGCTTGCCGGTGTGGAGGCCGACCTTCTCGCGGTAGGCCCCGAGGCCGACGCGCTTGCTGCGGAGGAAGCAGCCTTCGTCGACCAGCGCCGTGAGACCCTCGCCTCGATCGAGGGCATTTCCAATAGCACGTCGGCGGCCAGTGCCGCAGCCGAAGTTCGTGGCGAGCTGCGCTCGATGCGGGGCAACCTCCAACGGGCCGACGTCGAGTTGCATCGCCACCGCACGCGCCTCGACGCTCTGCGCCAGCGAGCGGAGCAGCTAGATGGCGCATGCGAACGCTTGCGGGTGGAATGCGAGGTGTCGCAGGCCGCCGAGGCATCGCTCGTCACCGACGTGGAGGCCGCCGAGGCGCGTCGTATCGCGGCCGACGCTGCTCATGACTCGCTGTTGGCCGGTCGCCAAGAGGCCGCCGAGGAAGCCTCGCGTTGGAAGGCGCGGGCGGAAGCACTGCACCTGGCCTTGGAGGGCGCGCGTGCACGCGCCGGTGCCGAGCACCTGGCCGGGGTGGATGGTGTGCTCGGGACCCTGCTCGATGTGATCGAGATCGACGACGGCTGGGAACCTGCCGTGGAGGCCGCACTCGGCGAGGCCTTGCAGGCCGTCGTCGTCGCCTCACCCGATACCGGTCGCCGCGCACTGCAGTCGTTGCAGGCCAACGACGTGCACGGCGCCGTGATCGCGTTGGGGAGCCGCCACGCAGGCGCCCCGACGCCCGCTGGCGGTGGCGACGCGGTGCGCCCGCATGTACGGAGCCGCCACGCGGGTGTGCCCGAGTTGCTCGACGCGGTGCTCGGCGGGGCAGTGCGTGTCGGCCGCTGGGACGAGGCCCTCGACCTCGCCATCGGGAACCCGCTGGCTGTGGTAGTCACCTCCGCCGGCGACCGGTTCGCTCCCACCGGCTGGCGCATCGGCGCCTCCGGCGGCGGCGCCACAGCGGCGGCGCTGGAGGAAGCCCAGGAGCGGTCGGCGATGGCGGCCACAGAGTTGGCCAACCGCGACACTGCGCTCGCCGGCGCCAAGGCCGAGCTGCATGCGGCCCGCAACCACGAGACCGATCTCACCCGCAAGCTCGATGTCCACGACGCCGGCTTCTCCGCCAACAGCGAGGCCCTGACCCGCGCGCAGGCCGAGCGACGCGAGGCGCAGGCCGAGATCGAAACGGTCGAGCGTGGTCTCGGCGATGCCGACGAGCGCGCCGAGCGCGAGCGATCCCGCATCAGCGAGCTGGACAGGCTGGTGCCCGCACTGGAGGCCGACGAGGCGGCCGAGGCCGAGGCCGCGAGGGCCCGCGGTGAAGCCCGCGCCCGCCTCGATACCCACACGGCGCGCCTGGCAGGCCGGCGGCAGGACCTGGAAGTGCGCAATGCCGGTTTGCACGAACGCCAGGCGTTCCTCGAACGCCGCCTGCAGGAGACCGAGCGTCGCCTGGAAGCCGATACGGTCGCGCGCGCGCAGGCTGCCCAGCGCAGGATCGCCGTCGAACGCAGCCTGCAGGCTGTAGAACGTCTCGCCACCCTTGTCGAGGGCCACCGCCACGTTGTCGAGGTGCGGCACAACGAATTGCTGGACATCCGCCGTCGGCAGAGCGACGAGGTCCGCGGGATCGCGCAGCGACTCGATGCGTTGCGCCGCCGCCGATCCGCTGCCGAGAAGGAGCTCGACGAAACCCGCGAGCGCACGCGTCGCGTGGAGATCGACGAGGCCGAGGTGCGCATGCGGTTGCAGGCCGCTGTCGAGGCGCTGCGCCGCGACCACGATCTCGAACCCGAGGAGGCGGAAGCTGCCGACCTGCCGCAGGTGCCTGAGGGCGCAAACCCGGCGGCCCGCGTGCGCGACCTCGAACGAGAGCTGCGCCTGATGGGCCCGATCAACCCTCTCGCGCTGGACGAGTTCATCGAACTGCAGGAGCGCCACCGTTTCCTGGAGGAGCAACTGGAAGACGTACGCAACACGCGACGCGACCTCATGCGCGTGATCAAGGCGGTCGACCTCGAGATCCAGACCGTCTTCGCCTCGGCGTTCGCCGACGTCAGCTCTCATTTCACCGACCTGTTCGCGACCCTGTTCCCGGGCGGCGTCGGCAGGCTCGTCCTCACCAACCCCGACGACCTGTTGAACACCGGCGTCGAGGTGGAGGCCAAGCCCAGCGGCAAGAACGTGAAGAAGCTGTCGTTGCTCTCGGGTGGCGAGCGCAGCCTCACCGCACTCGCGTTCCTGTTCGCGGTGTTCCGCAGCCGGCCATCGCCCTTCTACGTGATGGACGAAGTCGAAGCGGCGCTCGACGACGTGAACCTGCACCGCTTCCTGGGCCTCGTCCACGAGTTCCGTCGCGAGGCACAGTTGCTGATCGTCACCCATCAGAAGCGCACCATGGAAGCAGGTGACAGCCTGCTGGGTGTCACCATGCAGCCTGGAGGTTCGTCGAAGGTCGTCGTCGAGAAGGTCAGCACCTCGTCCTGACCGGCGGTGATCCGGGGAGCGCTCGGCGGTGACGCGGGCGCCGGTCGCGGCCTCACACCAGCGCTCGCCGCTTCGACTATCGTCGCGCACTCAACAACGTGCCGTTGGTCAACGTGATGGCCACATTCGTGATGATCGTGTCCATCCCGCTGGCATGGCTGGCGCAACGGCTCAGCGACGGTGGTGGCGAGGACTGAGCGGGCCGGTCCACCCACTGGCCGCCGCTGCAGGCGCCGAACTGCACAGGTAGCGTGGCGGCGCCATGTTGTGGATCTATCTCGTACTCATCGCCGTCGTGCTGCTGTTCGGCATCGGCGTCGTGCTCTGGAACCGTCGTCGTGCCGCCGCCCCACCCGGAGCGCCGGGGGTGGTCGACGATGAAGAACCCGAGTCCGGCGCACCCGTCGCCACCGGTGTCGAGATCGATGTCGAGATCGATGTCGAGATCGAAAGGCCGTCGTTGCGTGCGCGCATGTCGAAGGCCCGTTCTGCATTCACCGGCGCCCTGCTCGGCATCACCGGCCGTACTGGCATCACCAGCGAGACCTGGGACGACCTCGAGGACGCACTGCTGCGCGCCGACGTCGGCGTGCGCGTCACCGACGAGCTGCTCGGCGGGTTACGCACGCGCGTGAAGGCCAAGGAGATCACCGAGCCCGATCAGCTGCTGGACGCCTTGCAGGCGGAGATGACATCGCGGCTCGCGGGCGCCGACCGGACGCTCCACCTCGAGCCCGGCGCCGCCAACAGCCCCAATGTGTGGCTGTTCGTCGGCGTCAACGGCGTGGGCAAGACCACGACCATCGGCAAGGTGTCGGCGTTGCAGGCCCAGGCCGGGCACAGCGTGCTGATGGCTGCCGGCGACACGTTCCGCGCCGCCGCGGCCGAGCAACTGACCACCTGGGCCGAGCGCAGCGGTGCCGAGATCGTGCGCGGCAACGAGGGCGCCGACCCCAGTGCCGTCATCTTCGATGCGATCGAACGCGCCAGTGCGCGAGGGATCGAGCTGGTGCTCGCCGATACCGCCGGGCGCCTGCACACCAAGACCAACCTGATGGACGAACTGCGCAAGGTTCGCCGTGTCGCGGCCAAGGGGAACGGCAGGGTCACCGAGGTCCTCTTGGTGATCGATGCAACGACCGGCCAGAACGGCCTCACCCAGGCCCGCGAGTTCGGCGATGCCACGGAAGTGACAGGTGTGGTGCTCACCAAGCTCGACGGTTCGGCGAAAGGTGGCATCGTGTTCGCGATCGAGACCGAACTGGGCCTGCCCGTGAAGCTGGTGGGCCTCGGTGAGAGCATCGGCGACCTGGTGCCGTTCGACCCGGCGGAATTCGTCGAAGCGCTGGTCAGTCTCGACTGAGGTTTCGGGAACTTCCACGGCGCGGCCGCCGTCGAAACTGTCACCCGCAGCTGTGACTTCAGCTGTGACCTCCAAGGACAAGGATCGCCTCCCATGCTTCGTTCCCGCCGCCTCACCCTCGCTGCCGCCGCCGTGCTCATTGGTCTGTCGGGCTGCGGCGACAGCGCCCCGCGTACGACCGCAGCCCAGCCGCCCGCCGTGATCCATCTCAGTGGGGTGCCGGCGGGGAGCAACACCGAGAGTGTCACGGCTGATCGCATGATGATGCCGATACAGGACGTCACGTTCGTGTTCGACGGCAGCGCACCCGATCTCGGTGCCGATGCGCTGGCATGGACCCTGCCCGGCGCCGTGCAACTCGACCCGGCGCGAATCGCGGAGGTCGCCCAACTGTTCGGCGTGGACGGCGAGGTGCGTGAAGTAACTGCCGACCAGGGCGGCGGTTGGATGGTCGGCGCTGCCGACTACAGCACGGCCGCGTTGACGGTGAGCGCCGACGCGTTGTCGACTTGGTGGTTCAACCTATCCCCGGCCGCTTTCGAGACGGCGTCATGCGTCGATCCCCGCGGGTCTGCGGGCCCCGACATGAGCGCAACCGGTTGGCGTGTCGCCGGTTGCCGTGTCGCCGACTCGACAGTGCCCGTCTGTTCACCCCCTCCACCGCCGACGAACGTGCCCGATGAGGCCACCGCGCGCACTGCCGCCGAGCAACTGTTCGCCGACATGGGCTACGACAGCGCCGCCTACGACTAC
>JANONE010000189.1:0-7304 GCA_031420675.1 Ilumatobacteraceae bacterium
AACGGCACGGTGTACGACTCGGTGGTGGTGACTTGGGCGACGAGGTCGATTCCGTCAGTGCCCTTTTCGGCCGCGGCGGCAGCGCGCAGCGTTGCTTCGTCGAGGCCGTCGGCACCCACCGGGCCGAACGCACCCGGCATGGCGCCGGTGTCGCGCAGCAAGCGCGTGAGGCGACGGGTGTCGATGCCGGCGATGCCGGCGATGCCGAAGCGTCGCAACATTGCGTCGAGCGAATCCTCGGCGCGGTGATTGCTGTGGCGGCGGGCCATCTCGCGAACGATCACGCCCCGGCAGAACGGGCGGATCGACTCGAAGTCGTAGTCGTTGACGCCGTAGTTACCGATGTGGGGAGCGGTGAAGGTGATGATCTGCCCGGCGTAGCTGGGATCGGTGATCACCTCCTGGTAGCCCGAGAGCACGGTGTTGAACACCACCGCGCCACCGGCGATGCCGTGAAGCGGGTCGGCGCCGATCAGTTCACCCTCGAAGACGCTGCCATCGGCGAGCACCAGCGCTGCCGCGCGCAGTTCGTGGCGACCGTCGTCATGCACGTCATGGTCATGCACGTCATGGTCATGCACGTGATAGTCACGCATGTCGATCGCTCCCTTCAGCAACTTGCATGAACATGCATGGTAGTGCACGTTCATGCATTCGGGCAGGCTGAATCACAGCGAACATCGAGAATGGCTCCTGCCGTACGGGCCTCACGGGACCCGTTTCACGGTCGGGAGAGCAGGATAGCGTCGCAGGGTGCGCGTGAAGGTGCTTCTCGCATCGCAAAACCGTTTCGTGGCCGCGGCAGCGGTCCTCGCCGAACTCGACGAGGCTCGGCGCGTCCTGGAACCAAGTGGCATCGAGCTCTCGGCACTGCTGCTGGGGGCGCCGGCGGGCGACGACGACGTGTCACCGCTCGACTTCGCCGATCGCCTCGGCCTCCCCCTCGGCCTGGTCACGTTCGACGGCAACGCGTTCGCTCCCGCACTGCTCGAGGGCTTCCGCGCCGCACTCGCCGACCAGGCTGAGGTCGTGGTCTCGTTGGACGCCGACGGGCAACATGACCCGCGCCAGATCCCCACGCTCGTACGCAGTCACCTCGCACGGCGAAGTGGACTCACGATCGGTTCGCGGTGGACGCGCGGCGGAGCATCCCCGGGAACCGGCGCGACACGTTCCGCTCTCAGCCGTCTCGGGAACGCCACCGTCAAGGCCATCACCGGAGCGCGAGGAGTCAGCGATTCGACGACCTCCTTTCGCGTCTACGACCCCAACGTCGTGCGCCTCCTGCTCCAGGAGCAACTCCCCACCGAGACGTATGGATTTTTCAGCGCGATGGTGGCCGTCGTCCAGGCCCACGGGTTCGCCGTCGACGAAGTGCCGATCACGTTCCGCCCGCGCTACTCGGGGGCCGGGGCACTTCGCCAGGCCGACCTCAAGGAGTTCGCCGGCAACTTGCTGCCCGTGCGCCGTCATGTTCGCACGATCCGGCGCGACATGCGCAGCAACCAGGCGCAGTGGGCCCAACGCAACCCGCGGCTGCGAGCACAGGCCGCGATCGGCGAATCCGTGTTCGCGGCCACCGAGGAACTCGCCAACCTCTCCGGCGCCGACCGCTTCCTCACCTGGATCAGCGACGAGCTGACCCCCCACCTCGGCCAACGTGTGCTCGAAGTGGGTGCCGGCGTCGGCGCCATCGCCAGCAAACTGGCCCAGGCAGGCCATCAGGTGGTCGCCATCGAACCTGCCGACAACGTGTTCCCGGAGCTGGCCCGGCGGGTGGCCGACAACCCTGCCATCGATGCCCGCCAAGTCACATCGCAGCAACTGCTGGCCGCCGGAGGCAGCCACACGTTCGATTCGGTGGTGTACGTCAGCGTCCTGGAGCACATCCGCGACGACGTCGACGAGCTGCGCACCGCCTTCCAGTTACTGCGACCGGGCGGGACGCTGGTCTTGTTCGTGCCCGCCATGCCCTCGCTCTACGGCAGCCTCGATTTCAAGTCGGGCCATTATCGCCGCTACGACCGCCCCCTCCTGCGATCGGTGGTCACCGATGCCGGGTTCGAGCTGGTCGACCTGCACTTCATGGACATCGCCGGTGTGCTGCCGTACTTCCTGATGTACCGGCTGCTCGACGTGCCCACGCTCGACGCCGGTTCATCGAAGGTGTACGACTCGGTCATCGTGCCGGTCAGCAGGTTCATCCAGAACCGTGTCGGTCCGCCAGTTGTTGGCAAGAACTTGCTTGCGGTCGCACGTCGACCTCCGGAGTCGTCCCGACCCGCTTGGCGACGATGACGTTGGCGTCCCCGTAGACGACGTCGAACGGTCCGTCGGGTTTGATCATGTTGTCGAGCAGCGTCTGGTTGGTGACCCCGACCTGGCTGAGGTCGATCGCGACGTAGTCGATGGTGGTGGGATCGGGCAGGTGCGCGCAGTCGTCGTTGCCCCACACACTGGCCCAGAACGGGTTGGGCCAGTCGTAGATCTGTCGGCGGTGCGACAGGTGCGGTAGCAGCTGATAACTGGCACTGACGGCTGCGTCATCGGGGACGTAGGTGAGCGCGATGCGGAGCGATTCGTGGCGAGGGTGCGGCTGGCTCCACACCCCGAAGGACTTGTCGTTGAGCGGCGATGGCGACCAGGCCACGTTGGAGGTGTAGCTGCACAGCAGCAGCCATGCGGGAAGGATGACGCGCGCCGCACGGAACCGCCACAACACGTATCCGCCGTGGATCGACGAGATGATGATGGGGGCGATCATCACCGCCGTGTACTGGTAACGGATCATGCGCGCGTAGGGGCTGAGCCCGATCACGCTTGCCAGCAGTTGTGGCAATGCCATCAAGAGGCCGAGCGGGTTGGCGAGGTACACCCAACCCAACGGCCACGACATCTGTTTGTAGAAGACGAGCCGATCGTGCTGTACGGCGTCGTGAACCACCCTGTCCGGGTGGCGCAGGATGGTGGCCAGGATCTCGGGCGTCGTGTCGCCGTAGTTGCCGAAGAAGTACGTGATGTAGAAGGGTTCCTTGCCGTCGTTGAAGTACGGCAGGATCAGCTTGGTGGTTGCGATGTACCACGCAGCGCCCAGCACCATCACCGCCACGCATCGTTGCACGATCCGGCGATAGTCGGGCGCGTGGCGCATGTAGACCAGCAGCACCAGCCCCATCATGAACACGGCCAGTGCGGCGTCTTCACGCGTGCTGAGGGCCAATAGCACCATCGCGAAGAACCAACCCCAGCGTTCCTTGGTCGCGAACCACCACGCGAACAGGAGCGGTGTGATCACCATTGCTTCGGGGTGGAACATGGCCCAGCTGATCCATTGCACCGGCGCATACATCAAGAACACGAAGGCGAACACCAAGCCCATCCACGGGTTCTTGAACTTGTCGCGGGCGATGAGGTAGGTGGGCACGGCACCCAGCGCGAGTACGCACGCCTGCACCACGTACAGGAACTCGGGGCCGGCCCCCAACCAGTAGAAGGGCACGAACAGCAGCAGGATCGGGTTGAAGTGATGACCCCAGAAGTCGAGCCCTCGCACCGAGATGAAGGAATCGCCGCGAGACACCAGCCAGATCGCTTGGTCGTAGATGCCCATGTCGTACGACCATGTGCCGAAGTTGCGCTGGTTCTGCACGCCGAGCTGCCCGAAGACGAAGGCGAACAGGACGGTGCAGAACAGCACCAGCCACGCGGCAAGGTGAGCTGTGCCGACCTGGCGCAGGAAGCGTTGCCGCCATACGATCAGCCGCTCCCTCAACCGCTCGATCACGGGCGGAAGTATTGCCGATGCATCGTCGGCGTGGAGGTCATTTCGAACGAAGAACCGGGACCAGGGCCGCCAGCACTCCGTTGACGAACCGGCCGGAGTCGTCGGTGCTGAACCGCTTGACCAGTTCCACCGCTTCGTCGAGCACCACCGCCACCGGCACATCGGGGCGCGCCAACAGCTCAAAACCTGCGATGCGTAAAACGTTGCGATCGATCGTGGGCATGCGCTGCAACGTCCAGCCCTTGGAATGCGCGGCGATCGCTTCGTCGAGCCGCGCCTGGTTGGACTCGACACCCTCGACGAGCAAGGTGGTGAGCTCATCGGCCGCGGAGATCTGGGCCGCGAGCACCTCGCTGGGCGAGATGCTCTTCGACTCGGCTTCGTAGAGCAGGATCAGCGCCCGCTCGCGTGCGTCGGTACGCTCGTCATCGAGGCCGGTGGGGCCGCCAGATCGTGGGGCGCGAGAGCGCGGGCGGGCCATTTCGATCAGACTCGGGTCATGTACTCGCCGGAGCGGGTATCGACCTTCACCCGGTCGCCCGGGTTGATGAACAACGGCACCTGTACGACCTTGCCGGTCTCCAGCGTGGCCGGCTTGCGGGCGCCGCTGACGCGGTCGCCCTGGATGCCTGGCTCGGTGTCGGCGATGGTGAGCTCGACCGATGCAGGGATCTCCACCGTGATGATCTCGCCGTTGTAGAAGGCGATCAGGGCCACGGAGTTCTCGATCATGTAGTCGGCCGCGTCGCCCAGCGCAGACGGAGCCACGTTCTCCTGGTCGTACGTTTCCTGATCCATGAACACGTAGTCGTCGCCGTCGCGGTAGAGGAACTGCATGTCCTTCTTCTCCAGCAGTGCCTGCTCGACACGCACACCCGCGTTGAAGGTGCGATCGATGACGGCACCGTTGCGCAGGTTGCGCAGCTTGGAGCGAACGAAGGCGCCGCCCTTGCCCGGCTTGACGTGCTGGAACTCGACCACCTGATACAAGACCTTGTCGATTTCCAGCGTGATGCCGTTCTTCAGATCGTTGGTGGAGATGGCAGGCACGGTGAATCCTTCGGAGAAGCTGTGAGGACGCGACACCCGTCGCTGGTGACAACCACCAGGTCTTCTACACGAATGCCGCCGAAGCCTTCACGATAGACGCCAGGCTCCACGGTCACTACGTCGCCGACCTGCAAAATGGCATCGCTTGCCCGGTTGACGAACGGATCCTCGTGGATCAAGAGGCCGACACCGTGGCCGGTACCGTGCGTGAACCAGTCGCCGTACCCGGCCTCGGTGATGGTGTCGCGGCACACGGCGTCGAGCTGCTTGCTGCTGACGCCGGCTGCCACCGCGGCAACACCGGCGACCTGCGCGGCGAGCACCAGCTCGTACAGCTCCTGCTGCAGTGCCGTTGGAGTGCCGATGATGAACGTACGCGTCATGTCGCTGTGATAGCCGTCGAGCAGAGCACCGACGTCGATGATCACGGTGTGACCGGGTTCGATCAACGTGTTCGTGGGCCGATGATGCGGCAGCGCCGCGTTGACCGGGCCGGTGGCGACGACCGTCTCGTAGCTCGCACCGACGGCGCCCAGTTCGCGCATGCGAATCTCGAGTTGGTTTCGTACCTGCGCCTCGGTGAGGCCGTCGCCCAACGTGGGTGCGACCTCCGCCAGCGCTCGGTCGGCGATGCTGCATGCCTCGGCGATGCGCTCGATCTCGTCGGCGTCCTTTGTTCGACGTTCTGACTCCACCAGTCCGGTAGTCGCCACCAGCTCCGTGCCCAGCGCGCCGGCCCAGATCGCGTGCTGCTGGAAGCTGACGTGTGCGGCCTCGAAGCCGGTGACGGCGAAGGATCCGCACAAGGCGGCGATGTGCTCCAGCGTGGCCGCGCTGGTGGCCCCGACGAGCACCTCACCTTCCACGCCGGCTGCCGCCATCTGGTGTACGGCTTGCTGGCCGTAGCGGCCGTCGGTGACGAGCGTCAGGTGATCCGGCCCGAGCACCACCCACCCGTTCGAGCCGGTGAACCCTGTCAGCCAGTGCACGTTGGTCAGGTCGCTCACCAGCAACGCCTCGGCGCCAGCGAGGCGGGCCCTGACCCGGCCCGCTCGTTCAGCGATGGTCACCTGACCGCCAACTTGGCGGCAATGGCCTGCACCGCCAGCTCGTAACCGTGCATGCCCAGGCCGACGATCGAGCCGGTGGCGACGGGCGCGACCACACTCGTGTGCCGCCAGGGCTCGCGTGCGTTGGGGTTGGAGAGGTGCACCTCGATGATCGGCCCCTCGAAGGCTGCGAGCGCATCGTGGATCGCCCAGGCGTAGTGGGTGAAGGCGCCAGGGTTGATGATGATGGCAGCGACCTGGGTGCGGGCGGCGTGGATGGCGTCGACCAACGCTCCCTCATGGTTCGTCTGGAAGGCCTCCACCGTGTGCCCGTGCTCGGCCGCCGCAGTGGTGACGGCAGCGACGTAGTCATCGAGTGTGGCGCTGCCGTAGATGTGCGGCTCGCGCTGGCCGAGCAGGTTCAGGTTGGGTCCGTGAAGGAGGGCGATGATGGCCACGTCGCTATCGTGCCACGCCCGCCTGCCACGTGGCTCGATCAATGCAGTAGAGGACGTGTCGTTGGGCATGCCAGCCCGGTGTCGCCGGGTGGTCGAACTCGCGGCTCGGGTCCAGTCGCATGCCGATCTTCTGCATCACCCGCTGCGAGTTGAGGTTCGCCGTGGTGGTGAAGCTGACGATCTCGTCGTACGGCAGCTCGACATTCTCGAAGCCGAACGCCACCGCCGCGGTCGCCGCTTCGGGCGCGAAGCCGAGTCCCCAATGGTGCTTCGCCAGCCGCCACCCCACCTCGACGCACGGCGTGAAGTCGGTCTGCCAACTCGGCATCGACAGCCCGACAAACCCGATGAACTGGTGAGTGTCGGTTCGTTCCGCGGCCCACAGCCCGAAGCCTCGCTGCTCCCATACCATCGTCATCCGATCGACCATCTCGTCGCTCTGCTGACTCGTGAGCGTCGACGGGAAGTGTTCCATCACCACCGAGTCGCTGTTGAGCGCCGCATACGGCAACTTGTCCGACTCGCGCCACTCGCGCAGCAGCAATCGTTCAGTACGGATCACCGGCGTCATGGGACCAAGCATGCCTCAGCCGGTGAGACGCCGCGCGGTCAGGCGGCCGGGTTGCTGGTCGACGTGGGTTGTTCGTGGACTTGGTGGAGTTCGGCGCGCCAGCCGATCTCGGTGTGGTCGGGTCGGTAGTGGTGCCAGTGGCCGCCGGGGTCGCGCCAGGTGCGGTAGCCGTTCGTCTTCCATCGGTTGTGTGGCCCGCATTGGGGGCCGCCGTTGCGGGTGGCTGTGGGCCCTGCAGTGCCCCAGGGCAACAGGTGGTCGGCTTGGCATTGCGACGATGGGCGGTTGCAGCCGGGCCAGATGCAGCGGTGGCTGCCCATCATCACGGCGTCGCGCAAGGCGCCGGTGAACAGGCGTTGCTTGCGGCCCATGTCGGTGACCACACCGGCTGA
>JANONE010000190.1:0-2930 GCA_031420675.1 Ilumatobacteraceae bacterium
GTGATGTCACCAACGACGCAGCCGAAGCGCTGGCCCGCAACATCGCGACTCAGCAAGGCGAGGAGCAGTTCAACAACGCGGGCCACACCCTGGCCGGTCCTTTGACGTGTACTTCCAAGATTGCTGACGGCGTCGACAAAATCGCCATCGATTGCACCGGAACCACCAAGGAAGGTGGCGCGGCGGTGCTGACGGGCACCACCAACGAGATTCCCGGTGCCTCGGTCGTCACGCTCGACGGAGAGTTCGTCGGCACAGTCGACGGCGAAGAGGTCTTCAACACCCAGCGTCTCGGCGGCTGACGGTGACGGACACGGGCCCCGTGTCCCTGAACTGCCAATACGACGGCTCCGATCACGACTTCACTGTCACCCGCACGGAGGACGAGGGCACGCGGCTGGAGCGGTGCGATCTCCACGACTACACGGACAAGGACGGGTGGCGGTGCTTCCGTAGCCATGACGGAACGGTGCTGCGCATGCGTTACGACCTTGCCGACCCAGCGATCAGTTGTTCGCTCGTCGGTGAGCTCATGGGGGCCGAGGCTCAAGGGCTCGCTCGAGCGACCCTCGACGAGGTGCGCAACCAACCAGGCACCTCGCGCAGCCAGACCCGGCTCCTCATCTGATCAGAAGCGAGCGGCGCTAGCGGTGGGACGTCCGTCGAACGAGGCACCATACGCACCAATTGTTGTGCCCCTCTAGAATTTTGGACTGTTCGCGAGCGATGAGTTCTGGCAATGAACGCCTGACGGCTGGCCAGTCACTCGACACCTGCCGCCGATCATGTCCGTGCGGGCAGCGCCGGTTCGCTGACCACGATGCATGTCCGAGTTCGGCTCCCGACTCAACTGCGGAACCTCGCCGCCGGCGCCAGCTCCGTGGTCGTCGACTCAATGCCAGCGACTGTCAGCTCGGTGCTCGATTCGTTGGCGGCCACGCACCCGGCGTTGGAGCGGCGGGTCCGCAACGAGACCGGCCGCACGAGAGTCCACGTCAACCTATTCGTCGACGACGACAACATCCGCGATCTCGACGGTGTCGACACGACCATCGCCGACGGTTCGGACCTCTCGATCATCCTCGCCATCTCTGGCGGGTGACGATCCGCGGCCGGCCGTCAGGCCGCGGCGCGCTGGTCGGCGGCTGTTCGATCTACTCGCTTGCGTGTGGGCGTGTAGAAATTCGGCACCCGCTACGACCAACGCTGGCGGCGCCCCATACGGCTGCCCGGCGGGTCCAGGAACTGAGCCGTGACCAAGAGGGTCGTCCTTACTTCGTGCCCATCGACGGTCACTCCGTCGGAGTGGTGAAGCGTTCTGCTCTCTCGCTGACCAGTGCGGCCAGCTCAACGGGAAGACCGTCGAGATGGGCGAGCATGTCGGTGACGGTTGCCTGAGCTGCCTCGGTGGCCGTGTCACGGGAAAGTGACCAGCGGGCTGCCTCGGCCACCACATCGGCGACCGTGACGCAGCTCAATGCGGTTTGGCCGTTGACGTACATCGCGGCCCGGTCGGGCAGCTTGGGGAACAGTGCGGTCGGGACCGTGTCGTACAGCGGGGCGAGATGGACCTTGCCCGGGGAGCGGTGCACCAGACTGATGTTCTTCGCGTGCGCGTCGGCGTTGCCGAGGACCGTGTTGAACGTGACCACCTGCACCAGGGCCGTCAGTTCCCGCACTGGATCGACGGCATGGCGTTCGAGGAGCTGGGCGACGCCGGCGAGGCCTGGGCCGCCACCGTGTTCGTATTTCGCACCGCCACGGTTCGCCTCGTAGTTGTGACCCAGCGCCTGGCAGACGTCCTCCTGGTGGACCCGGACCACGCGGCCATCAGCATCGAACTCGCGGTCGTAGCGCGACACGATGATGCAGTCGATGTTCCCGAACGTGACCACTTCGACGTCGACGCTGGTCAAGCCGATCCGGCGGGCCAACGTCATGCCGGCCGCTTCCATCGTGACCAGGCCGGGAAAGCGGCGGTCCTCGGATTTCAAGATGTGCGTCGACGGGCGTCCACCGGTCGGCCGGCACCACACACCACCGTCACGGATCAGCAGCAGCTTGTTCTGCAGGCCGGGCAGCGACAACACGCTGTCGTCGTGGATGGCCAACGGCTCGTCGTCCAACGATACGACCTCCTCGGCGAGGCTCGCCTCGTCGTATGGCACCGCTCCACCGGCGTGCAGCAACAGGTCTTCGTCTTCGGGAAGTACGGCGACCGCACCGGCGACATCTCGGCCATACCGCTTGAGCAGACCGTAGAGGTCGGTGACCGTCACATGGGCCCGCGCCGCAAGATGATTCAGTTGCTGGCCCTCGGGGAGCAGACCGCGGAAGTACTCGCGGGCGTTCAACTTCCTGTTCGACAGCGGCAGCGAGCAGGACAACAGCGCGGTGTTGCCCGGCCAGCGTTCGAGTGCCTGATCGGAGTAACGCAACGACAGGTCGTATGGGCGGCCGGTCGAGCTGAGCGTGCCGATGCGCATACCGTTCAACCAGACGGCGAGTGGTTCAGGCCGGGCCATCTTCGGCCCCCACGACCACGACGAGGTCGGCACCGAGGCGTCGCAGGAGGCGGAGCATGATGCTGAACGAGCGGCTCTGGCGACCGCGCTCGAGCTGGGCGAGCCAGTTGCGACTCAACCCGCCGGTCGTGGCGAGCTGATCCTGGGTGAGGCCTTTCGCGCGGCGGAGCTCACCGATTGCCCGGCCCAGGTCCTCAGGGGACCGGACCACGAACTGGATTGGCTGAGCCATGCGCACCTCTCACGACGTTTGTGACTATATGGTCACGACTGGGTCTCTGATAGTGCCGTGACTATATCGTCACGCACCCGACCTAGCGCAGATTGTGACTATATCGTCACGTTGGTGTGAGGGTCACACCGGCCCGAAGTGCGACCACGCGGGAGGGATCCCGCCTCTGAAGT
>JANONE010000191.1:0-7625 GCA_031420675.1 Ilumatobacteraceae bacterium
GACGTGTCCGGCACGGCGCCGTTCTGCGGGTACACCCGCCAGAAACCGGGATTGCCGGTGACAGCGGTGAGGTTCACCGCCACCGCGCCGGCTCCGGCAGCGCCCGGCACGGTGAAGGTGCGTGTTTCGCCGGCATTGAACTTGGCCACGCGCCGCGTATCGAGCACTCGGGTGGGTGCGGCCAAGGGCTGGAAGCGACCTTCGGTGGCCGTGGCGGCTGAGGTGTAGTAGCCCATCAGGTCGACGATCACGTGGCCGCCGGCGCTGGTGTACACATCGACCACACCGTCAGCGCCCACCGGTACCGTCACCAGGTTCGGCAATGCCAGCGAGCCACCGGCGAGCGCAAGCAGTTCGTCGATGTTGATGTTCGATGCCTCCGGTCGGGCACTGGTGTGGGGCCACACGGTCCAGTACCCGGTTCCTGCCGGGCCGACGACGGTGAGGTTGAGCACGGCAGCGACAACGGAGCCCGGCGCGGGCAGTGGCGCCTCACCCGTGACGCTGAGCGACAGCGCCGCCCCGGCGCCGAGCGCACTCGACTGGCGGGTGTCGACCAATCGCTGCGAGGTGGGCATGGCAACGTAGGCGCTGGTGGTCGCTGCGGCCGCTGCCGTGGGTGTGGGGAGGACTGCCGTCGTGAACGCCGCGCCGCCCACGGCGACACTCAGGAAACCCAGCGTTGCGAGAAGAGGTCGAATTGGCACGGTTGCCAGGCTACAAAGCGCGGCGCCGCTTCTCAAGGCACCCGCGGCTTGGAGAGGCGGTACCGTAGCAGCCCGTGCAGATCGGTTCGTTCACTCCTGTCGCGCCTGTTGTCCTGGCGCCGATGGCCGGTGTCACCAACGCGCCCTTCCGCACGATGTGCCGCCGGTTCGCGCCTGGGCTGATCTACGTCAACGAGATGGTGATGGCGACAGCGGTCGTGCACGGCAACGCCAAGACGGAGCGCATGATGACGTTCACCGACGACGAGCAGCCGCGCAGCCTGCAGGTGTACGGCAGCGATCCGGTGATGCTGGGCGAAGCCATCCGCAAGGTGTGTGCCGAGGGCCGCGTCGACCACATCGATATCAACTTCGGGTGCCCGGCGGCGAAGGTCACCCGCAAGGGCGGTGGCGCCGCCGTGCCGGCCAAACCGAACCTGCTGCGCGCCATCCTGCGCAGCGCGGTTGCGGCGGCAACGCCGCATCAGGTGCCGGTCACGATCAAGTTCCGCAAAGGCCTCTACGACTCGTTGCTCACCTACATCACCACCGGCCGCATCGCCGCCGAGGAAGGCATCGCCGCCGTCGCGTTGCACGCCCGCACGGTCGAGCAGCACTATGCCGGCCTCGCCGATTGGAACGCGATCGGCGAACTGAAAGCAGCGGTGCCCGAGATTCCGGTGCTGGGCAATGGCGACATCTGGGAAGCGGCCGATGCGGTGCGAATGATGAGCGAGACCGGATGCGATGGTGTGGTGATCGGCCGTGGGTGCCTCGGCCGCCCGTGGCTGTTCCGCGACCTGGTGGAGGCGATGAACGGTCGCCCGGTGCCGCCTGCCCCCACGTTGGGCGCGGCGTGTGCCGTGATGGCCGAACATGCGCACCTGTTGGCCGCGCACATGACCGAGCCCCTGGGCATGCGCGACTTCCGTAAGCACACCTCGTGGTACCTCACGGGCTATCCGGTCGGCGGTGAGGTGCGCCGCAAGTTCAGCAGCATCTGCACCGTTGCCGAACTGGAAGACCTGATCGCCGAGCTCGACCCGGCCACCACCATCGTCGAGGGCGGGGAACGCATTCGCCGCGGTCACACCAACGGGCCGATCCGCGTCGTGCTGCCCGTCGGCTACCTCGATCGCCTTGACGATCTCCTCGTGCCCGACGACGGCGACGTGATGGCGCTCAGCGGCGGATGAACGCGATCGTGCTGGCGTCGGCCTCGCCGCGGCGCCGCGAACTGCTCGCACAGCTGGGTGTGCGGTTCACCGTCGCATTGCCCGATGTCGACGAGACGCCGTTGCCGGGCGAAGCCCCGGTGCCCTACGTGCAGCGCCTTGCCATCGCCAAGGCCCACGTGGTTGCGGCGACCGATGACGCGCTGGTGATCGCCGCCGACACGACCGTGGATCTCGGTGGCGAGATTCTTGCCAAACCGCTCGACGCCGACGACGCCCGCGCGATGCTGCGGCGTTTGTCGGCCCGCACCCATCGCGTGCACACCGGTGTCGCCGTGCGGCTGGGTGATCGCACGGTGGCCGAAACGATCACCTCGCTGGTCACGTTCACTCCGCTCACTGACGAGATGATCGAGTGGTACGTGGGTACCGGCGAACCGCTCGACAAGGCCGGCGCGTACGCCGTGCAAGGCGCCGGTGGGGTGTTCGTGCAGCGAGTGCAGGGCAGCGTCAGCAACGTGATTGGCCTGCCACTGCACACGGTCGTTCGCCTCGCCGCCGACCTCGGTGTGTCGCTGCTCGGGCAGGAGGGACCAGGTCTGGACCAGGCCGGCAAGTCGGGTTCGCCGCCTGCAGTCTGACACTGCCCGCTCAGTTCTCGCGGTCGACCAGTTCGTACGTTGCGCCGGGTGGCAGCAGCGCGGCGGCTGCGGCGGTGGTGTGGTCGATCAGCACAGGTTCGTGGAGCGTGACCACACCGTCGAGGTCGGTGATTCGCAGCACGGTGGTGGAGGCCGCTGGTACAACGCCGACGACGATGGCGGCTCTGAGCGCTGGATCATCGATCGCGTGTGTGCCCGGGGAGAGCGGGGTGGTGAAGATGCACGAGGCGATCTTGGTGTCCTCGGGGCCGAAGCGCACGCAGATCACGACCGGGTTGCCGAGGGTGATGGATGCTCGCCACGCCGTGCCATCGGACGTCGTGCCGCGGTTGATCGTGACCTGGTCGATGGGCGCGCTGACGGTGTCGTCGGGCGTCGCCGCCTCGACGACGCCAGCCCATTTCGCGGGGTTGGCTTCTCGCAGCGTGCTGGCCAACTCCACCATCGTGGTGTCGGACTCTTGGCCGGCGAGGACCATCAGCCGGCCACCGTCCATCCAGACCACCATCGTTCCGTACCGTCTGGAGTGGATCAACAACGCGGGTGTCCCGGCCACGGTGGTCGGGCTTGCGTGTCCGAAGTAGAACTCTGCGACGGCCAGGCCGTCTGGTGCGATGGCGATCGAGGCGAGCACGAGCGGGCCGGTGTTGCGCTGGTAGGTGAGCACCGTCGGGGTGAACGGACTGAGCGTCGGTTCGCCGCCGAGATAGTCCGCCAAGACCTGCACGCGTCCCAACGTCTTCACGTCACCCAACGGACGCAGATCGTGGAGGCCGTAACTACGCTCGAGTGCCGGCAGTCCGTCGACCACGCCGACCGATTCGGCGAATCGCAACGCTTCGTCTCGGCTGAGCAGGTTGGTCTCTGCGTCCCAGTAGTTTCCGTCCACCGGCCCCCAGGTGATCGTGGTGCGCACCCTCACCCGCCGCACCTTCGCGTTCATGCCCTGCACGCGATAGGTGGCATCGGCGGGCGTGGCTTCGCCGCCGCTGTTGGAGCCGCGTGAGTGGAACAACGCCCATCGATCCGACTCGTAGGTGCCGCCCGCTTCGGCGAAGACGTAGCCGAACGGTGTCGGCTCTCCTGCGGTGAGGTCCTGCCCGAGGCGCACGTCGATCGGGGCGCCCGGCACATCGAGCAGCAGTCGCTCGGAGAGCACCGAAGCGGAGGTGGGACCGGTGCTGAACGTGCGCCACTTCGGTTCCTGTTCCCACGGCCGCCACATCAGCGCTGTTGCACCCAGGGCGGCGACGACGCCGATCGCCGTCGGGATCAACCAGCGTGGCAGGGGTCGGCGCTCGGCTACCGGCGTCGACTGGCGGTGACCGAACGCCGACGGATCGGCGTCGATCAGGTCGATCTCGATGAGGTCGTCGGTGCCGCGTGGCTGCCGCATTCCGTCAGTGTCTCACGCCCGCGTCCGACAGGACACCGAACCGAGTGCCGAAAAGCAACCGGTTAGCACTCTCGCCTTCCGGTTGCTAACGGCCCCTCCGTGCGCGTAGCCTTGGCACTCGCGAGGGTTGAGTGCTAACCGACCCTCCAAGCGATCCCAATTCATTCACATTTCGTGTACAGCCAATGGAGGCCTGCACCATGTCACTCAAGCCGCTTGACGATCGCATCGTCGTACTGCCCAACGAGGCCGAGCAAACCACTGCGTCTGGTCTGGTGATCCCCGACACCGCCAAGGAGAAGCCCCAGCAGGGCTCCGTCGTTGCCGTCGGCCCCGGCCGCTGGAGCGACGACAAGGGCACTCACAGCCCGCTCGACGTGAAGGTCGGCGACACCGTGCTGTACAGCAAGTACGGCGGCACCGAAGTCACCATCGATGGCAAGGACCTCCTGATCCTCACCAGCCGCGACGTCCTTGCGATCGTCGAGAAGTGAGCCACTGAACCACATGGCAAAGCAACTGAAGTTCCACGACGAGGCGCGCCGCGCCCTCGAGGCCGGCGTGAACAAGCTGGCCGACACGGTCAAGGTCACGCTCGGGCCGAAGGGACGCAACGTCGTCCTCGACAAGAAGTTCGGCGCCCCCACCATCACCAACGACGGTGTGTCGATCGCGAAGGAGATCGAACTCGACGATCCCTTCGAGAACATGGGCGCCCAACTGGTGAAGGAAGTCGCCACCAAGACCAACGACGTTGCCGGCGACGGCACCACCACGGCGACGGTGCTCGCCCAGGCAATGGTGCATCACGGCATGCGCAACGTCGCCGCCGGCGCCAACCCGATGGGCCTCAAGAAGGGCATCGAGAAGGCTGTCGCCGCTGCGGTCGAGAGCATCAAGAGCCAGGCCACCGTGGTCGACGACAAGGATCAGATCGCCGCTGTCGCCACCATCTCGGCAGCCGACGCCTCCGTCGGCGAGGTCATCGCCAAGGCCATCGACAAGGTGGGTAAGGACGGCGTGGTCACGGTCGAGGAGAGCAACACCTTCGGTACCGAGCTGGAGTTCACGGAGGGCATGCAGTTCGACAAGGGCTACCTGTCGCCGTACTTCGTCTCGGATGTCGAGCGCCAGGAAGTCGTGCTCGAAGACGCCTACCTCCTGTTCAACGCCGGCAAGATCTCCACCGTGCAGGCAATGCTGCCCGTGCTCGAGACAGTCATGAAGTCGGGTCGTCCGCTACTGATCGTCGCCGAAGACATCGACGGCGAGGCCCTGGCCACGCTCGTCGTGAACAAGATCCGTGGCACGTTCAGCTCGGCTGCCGTCAAGGCCCCCGGGTTCGGCGACCGCCGCAAGGCGATGCTGCAGGACATGGCCGTCCTCACCGGTGGCCAGGTCATCAGCGAGGAAGTCGGTCTCAAGCTGGAGACCGTCACCCTCGATCTGCTGGGCAGGGCCAAGCGCGTCATCATCACCAAGGACAACACCACCATTGTCGATGGCGCTGGTGAGCACGACGACGTCGTCGGCCGCATCAACCAGATCAAGGCCGAGATCGAGAACACCGACAGCGACTGGGACCGCGAGAAGCTGCAGGAGCGCCTGGCCAAGCTGGCCGGTGGCGTTGCGGTCATCAAGGTCGGCGCGGCCACCGAGGTGGAGCTGAAGGAGAAGAAGCACCGCATCGAGGATGCCGTGTCCGCTACTCGTGCAGCCATCGAGGAGGGTGTGGTCACCGGTGGCGGTGTCGCTCTCGTTCGTGCCCGCGCGGCGGTGCTCGAGGTCGTCAAGTCGCTGGAAGGCGACGAGGCCACGGGTGCTCGCACCGTGTACGAATCGCTCACGGCGCCGTGTCGGCTCATCGCCGACAACGCCGGGCTCGAGGGTGCCGTCACCACCCAGGCAGTGGAGGCCGCCAGCGGTTCCATGGGCCTCAATGCCGCAACGGGCGAGATGGTCGACCTGGTCAAGGCCGGCATCATCGACCCCGCGAAGGTCACACGCGCTGCGCTGCAGAACGCAGCGTCGATTGCAGCCCTCGTGATCACCACCGAGTGCCTCGTTGCCGACAAGCCGGAGAAGAACGCCGGCGGCGGTGGCGGCATGGGCGGCGGCATGCCCGGTATGGGAATGATGTAAGAACCACGGCAGCCGAAAGGCGGCCCACGAACGACCCCGGTGGCGAGCAATCGTCCCGGGGTCGTTCCTGTTTTGACGGCCGCTGCCCGACGTCACGGGCACTCCTTCCGACGTCGTTCGGCCGGCGCCGTAGTGAGAGCAGCGAGTCAACGGCGACGGCCACGGCGATCGACGCATCAGAAGTTAGGCTCGCGCCGTGGCTGCACTCCGTCCTCGACAACGTTCCGTTTCCTGCGGGGTAGGTGAACCGGCGCGTGGCTGAGGCGGGCAAGCGTCCCTTCTGGATGCACCAACTCGTCGAGTACATCCTCGGCGGGGCGTTGGTGGCCAGCGGCTTGCAGAGCCCGCAGCCGCTGGTGCCGGCGGTGCTCGGTGGCCTCATCTTGTTGCACGCGGCGGTCACGCGCGGTGCCCTTGCCGCATTCCGGTTGATCGACCGCAAGCTGCACCGGGTGCTCGACCCACTGGTGATCGGCCTCGAGATCGTCGGTGCGTTGCAGCAATGGATCAGCGTCGACAACGTTACGCGCTTCGTCATCGGCGGCATCGCGGCGGTGCACTTCGTGGTGTGGTTGGGGAGCAGCTTCACCGAAAAGGCCAAGAAGCCGAAGGCGGCCGCGACGTCGGCTGCGGCCGCGCCCACCCCGGGCGCCTCGGCCACTTTCACCCCCGATGCGGCCGGCGGCCGCAGCGCCGACCTCGGTCGCTCCGCCGGCCGCCTCGTCGGCAGCGGTGTGCAAGCCGTGCGCCGAGCCAAGGCCAAGCACACAAAGGGTTGATCGCCCGCCACCACCCCCGCAGGCCAGCTTCTGGTCGCGATTCGTTTCGGTGTTCGAGACGGAATGCTCCCAGAACCCGACGTGGGATGAATCGCGACCAGAACTTGGCGATGAGGCGGCGGCGGGGCGCGAGGATGGCTCGGTAGCCTTGGCGCATGGCGTTCGAAGCTCCTGCCCCCGACCTCACCAAGCTCATCTCCGCGTGGGAGGAGTGGGAGGCCGGCGAGCAATCACCCGGCAGGGTGCTGGCCAACATGAAGACCGCCGGCCTGCCCCAGGTGTTGCGTGAGTTGGCCGAGAGCGGCTGGACCCCCACTGCCTAGTCCGGCTCGCAGGCAGGGTGGCAACCAGCACATCCCGCGGCCCGATGGTTGGCGCCACGGCGCCGCCCCACCCTGGCCTGTGCCGTCACCGCCGCTGACTTCGGCAACCGTCGCGGCCGCCGTTGCGGCGCGCTCGGCACCCTGCGACCTGGAGCCCGGCTTCGCCGACGCGCGTCACTCGGCAATCCTCGCGGTGGTGGCCGACGGCCTCGACGGAGCGGAGGTGTTGCTCACCCGTCGGTCGATGAACATGCGAAGCCACCGCGGCGAGGTCAGCTTCCCCGGTGGCCGCCTCGACCCCGGCGAGACGTACGTGGAGGCAGCGCTGCGGGCGGGCCCCCCGGAGGTGGGGCGCGCGCCCCGGGCGGGGGGAGTGGGGGGGCCCGTGGACCCCATCCGGGCCAGGGGGGGCCGCCCCAGGGTAGGGCCCCTAGTCGGGCG
>JANONE010000192.1:0-2676 GCA_031420675.1 Ilumatobacteraceae bacterium
CCCTGACAGCGATCTGCCGGTACCCTTCCAGTCGCTGAGCGACGCCGCCGACGTGGCCGGTCAGACCGTCGCCGAGTTCTGTGCCGACGCATTTCCCGGCGGTAAGGCCGAAGCGCCCGGCCAATCCGGCGACAACCCGTCAGCTACCGCCCCCGACCAATCCGGCGACAACCCTTCAGCTACCGCCCCCGACCAATCCGGAGACAACCCGTCAGTGACCGCCCCCGACCAATCCGGCGAGGCGCAAGGCAACTCCAGTGAGGATCGCGGCCGCCCCGACAAGGCACATGACTGATCTCTAGTCGCGTTGGACCCGGCCGCTGAGGCGTCTCGCCAAGGTGCGGGGCGTGAACCCCGAGGCGGTGACCATCGCCTTGTAGAGCACGCCGGGGATGGAGAGCGCCTTGCCCCTTGCCACATCCTCCAGGCCGGCACGGGCGACCTCGGTGGCCTCCATCCAGGCGAAAGACGGGTACTGCGACGCGTAGCTCTCGGTTCGGCTGACGCTCTGGAACTCGGAGCGCGTGAGGCCGGGGCACAGTGCGGTCACGTTCACTCCGGTGCCACGCGCTTCCTCGTGCAGGCTCTCGGTGAGGCTGGTGACGTACGCCTTGGTCGCCGCATACACCGCCAGCTTTGGTGCCGGCTGGAAGCTGGCAACGCTGCTGACGTTGAGCAGGTAGCCCCGCCCACGAGGCACCATCGCACCCAGCGCGGCGCGGCTGAGGCGGGTGAGCGCCGCCACATTCAGCTGCACCTCGGCATCGAGGCGATCGGCGTCCAGTGTGTGAAAGTCGCCAGCGGTACCGAAGCCGGCATTGTTCACGACCAGGTCGATCGGTGCGGCTTCGTCCTCGATGCGTGCAACCGCGGCGGCGAGGCCCTCAGCGCTGCCCAGGTCGGCAACGAGCACCTCGATCGTCGGGAACCGCTCGGCGAGCTGCTGCAGGCGATCCTGGCGGCGGGCGACGACCACCGTGGGAATGCCGGCCTCGCCCAACAGCTCGGCCATCGCCTCACCAATGCCGCTCGACGCGCCCGTCACGAGCGCGGACGTGAACGGAAGGGTGGAAGTCATACCGGAAGGCTACGGCGGGCGAACCCTGCGGCACCCAGACGGCGTGACCGGTTTGATCAGTGCGAACCCTGGGGTGTGCCCACCAGGCCGCCGGAGGCCGAGAGGCGAGCATGCGCACGGCTGAGCGCCGACACGGCCTCGGCGTCGTGCTCTCTGCGCAACAGATCTTCGGCCGCGTCCATCGCCTTCAGCGCACGGGCACGGTCGACCTGTTCGCCGAGCTCGGCGATGTCGCTGAGGATGCTGACCGTGTTGCCGCTGACCTGCACGAAACCGCCGTGCACCGCCACATCCAAGACGGTGCCGTCGACGAGTGTGATGCGCGTATGGTTCTCCACCAGCGCGCCCAGGAACGGGGCATGACCGGGCAGGAACGCGATCTCGCCACCACCGACGGTGCGCGTGATGACCTGCGTGGCCTCGCCGGAGAAGATGACCTTCTCCGGCGACACCAACTCGATCTGCATCGTTGCCATGGTCAGGCTGCGCCTTCTCGCAGCGCCTTGGCCTTCGCCAACACCTGCTCGACGCCACCGACGTTCAGGAAAGCCTGCTCGGGAACTTCGTCGAGCTGGCCATTGACGATCGCTTCGAAGCTCTCCACGGTCTCGGCCACGGGCACCGTCTCGCCGGACACGCCGGTGAACACTTCCGCCACGTAGAACGGCTGGCTGAGGAAGCGCTGCACCTTGCGGGCACGCGAGACGGTGAGACGATCTTCCTCCGACAGTTCGTCGAGCCCGAGGATGGCGATGATGTCCTGCAGTTCCTTGTAGCGCTGCAGGATCTCCTGCACGCGCCGGGCGACGTCGTAGTGACGCTGCCCGACGACCTCGGGCTGGAGGATCGTCGACGTCGAGGCCAGCGGATCCACGGCCGGGTAGATGCCCAGCGAGGCGATCTGGCGGCTGAGCTCGGTGGTGGCATCGAGGAACGTGAAGGTGGTGAACGGTGCCGGGTCGGTGTAGTCGTCGGCGGGCACGTACACGGCCTGCAGCGACGTGATCGAACGGCCGCGGGTGGAGGTGATTCGCTCCTGCAACTGGCCCATCTCGTCGGCCAGCGTGGGCTGGTAGCCCACGGCCGACGGCATGCGGCCGAGCAGGGTGGACACCTCCGAACCTGCCTGCACGAAGCGGAAGATGTTGTCCACAAACAGCAACACGTCTTGGTTCTGCACGTCGCGGAAGTACTCGGCCATGGTGAGCGCCGAGAGGGCAACGCGCAGGCGCACGCCCGGCGGCTCGTCCATCTGGCCGAAGACGAGGGCGGCCTTCTCGAACACGCCCGACTCGGTCATTTCGATCATGAGGTCGGTGCCCTCACGGGTGCGCTCGCCGACACCGGCGAACACCGACACGCCACCGTGGTTCTGCGCAACACGGCGGATCATCTCGGTGATGAGCACGGTCTTGCCCACGCCAGCACCACCGAAGAGGCCGATCTTGCCACCGGCGACGTACGGGGTGAGCAGGTCGATGACCTTGATGCCGGTCTCGAAGAGACGCTTCGACGGCTCGAGGGCGGCGAAGTCGGGAGCCGGACGGTGGATCTCCCACCGCTCGACGTCGTCGAAGTCGGCGTTGTCGGCGTCGAGC
>JANONE010000193.1:0-5753 GCA_031420675.1 Ilumatobacteraceae bacterium
GACGACCTGATCGAGGGCGTCGAGATGATCGGTGGCGCGGCGTTCAACGACATGGCGATGGACGCCGACACCGTCATTTCGTTCTGATGACCCAGGTCGCTGAGCAAAGGAGCGGGTTAGAGTGAATGACATGGCGAGTGAACTGAATCCGCTGCTACGAGGCGAGTTGGAAGCTGTCGTCGCCGGCATGTGTAAGGCAATCAACGACCCCAAACGGCTCCTGGTGATGTACGCGTTGAGCGATGAGCCGCATTCAGTCGGCGAACTGTGCGCGGTTCTCGAGTCGACGCAGTCGAACGTCTCCCAACACCTCGGAGTGCTGCGTGCCGCTGGGATGGTCGAGAGCGAGCGCTCGGGTAGCACGGTGCTGTATTCCTTGCGGCATCCAAAGGTGATCGAGGCGATCGACCTGCTGCGCAGCATCAACCGCGAGGAGTTGACGCGCCGACAGGCTTCACTCGTCAGCTGACATCGCTGCGGGAGTACACCAGTTCCACGCGGCCAGACGTGTCTTGGACGTGGTACCGGGCCACAGCCTCGTCGGCCGGACCTCGCAACCGCTCACCGGTCTGCACGTCGAACTGGCTGCCGTGGCGGGGGCAGGTGACGACTTGGCCGTCGAGCGCACCGCTCGCCAGCGGCGATCCGGCGTGCGGGCAACGGTCCGAGATTGCACACAACGTCGGCCCGACCCGATAGAGAGCGACCGGCCCGAGAGGCGTGGAGCCGAAGGCTCTGATGAAGCCGAGCCGTCCGGCGATGTCGGACGCGTCGACGAGAGCGAAGTGCCGTCGTTCGGTGCGACCGCTGCGGACCAATGCGAGTAACTGCCGCGCGGCAGCACCTCGGTTGGCGACGACGTCGCAGCCGGCGCGTTCCGCGGCGAGCCAACGGTCGCGGTCGGGCGTCGAGAGGTGTGCGACGATGATCGCCTCCGGGTACTTGGCGCGCACCGCCGTTGCTTCGTCGATTGCGCCGGGTTGTTCCACGTCGATGACGACGACCGCAGGATCGGTCGCCATTCGTTCACTGGTCCTCGCGGCGCGCAGACCGAGTTCTTCGGCCACTTTGTTCATGGTCCTGATGACCACCTGGTCGGCGGTCACCAACAGCAACACGCTCGGTGGAGACACGTCTCAGAACAACAACTGGGTCAGATGAACAATTGGATGTCGGCCTTGACGGCCATGTCCAAGAACGCTGCGGCCCCACAGGTCGGCTGCAGTCCGTCGATGAAGTCGTCGTTGGTGAGACCGTAGAGATCCATCGTCATCTGGCAGGGATGGAAGCGCACGCCGAGGTCCATGGCCATCGCGATGAGCTCCTGCGGGCTGGCGACACCGTGGTCCTTGGCGAGCCCCTTGATCATCGAGGTGCCCATGCCTTTCATGTGCATCTTGCCGAGCTTCAGGTTCTCGGCCCCGCCCTTGTCCATCAGGCTCTCGCACTTCTGCTTCCAGTTCTTGCCCGTAATCCGTTTGTCAGACTGTTGCAGCACGCGTAGTCCCCAGAAGGTGAAGAAGATGTCGACTTCCATGCCGGATGCTGCCCCGGTGGTGGCCAGGATCAGGGTCGGCCAGACCTTGTCGAGGTCGCTGCTCCAGCAGATGAGGGCCATCCGTTTGGCCCGCTCCTCCTCCTCCTCAGCGGCTGGGTCGACGTTGTCGTGTTTGTCGAGTTGAGTCATTTCGGTACCTCCTATGTTGTGTGAATACTAGAAACGTCGCCCATGGGCGTCCGACGGCTCACTGCTCGCAACGGAAGCATCGGATCTCGTTTTCCTCGATGAATGCGCGGTAGCGGGCGAACGCCTCGATGCCATCGACGAGTAGATCGAGTTCCTCATCAAGGTGGGTGGGGGCGAGTCGGGCGATCCATCCCGCGCCGTAGGGATCGCGGTTGGCGACGGCAATATCCGTAGCGAACCCGGACTCGTTGTTGGCGATCAGGGTGCCGCTGAGCGGGGCAGGGAACGGGCCGACCCACTTTGCGCTCTCGACCACAGCGATCGGGCGGCCGAGCGTCAACGACCGACCAGGACGTTTCCAGCTCACCGACACGAAGCGACCGCACATCGTCTGGCTCACGTCGGTCATTCCGACGATCGCTTCGTCGCCGTCGAATCGAACCCAGACGTGGCGGCCGACATCGTAGAGGAGGTCCTCGGGCACCATGCACCCCCGCCATACCTGGTCGAACATCGCGGCATCCTCACCCATCGCCGCACTCGATGCCCTCGGCAACGAGGAAGGCTTCGTACGCGGCGACGCCGGCCGGGCCGGTGGCCAGATCGGCCGAGTCGGTCGTCCAATCGTTGGGGCGCAGGCGGGCGATCCAACCCTCACCGTATGGGTCTCGGTTGATCAACGTCGGCTGGGCGACGACCGCAGCGTTGATCTCGACGACCTCCCCCTCGACAGGGCTCGGGACCGGCCCGACCCATTTGCTGCTCTCGACGGTGGCGATGCTCTTCGCCTTCTTCACCGTGCGGCCCGGCGCCTTGGCGGTAACGGAGAGAAAGGTATGGGCGAGGTGTTGGGCGACGTCGGTCATGCCGACGGTGACCAACTCACCGTCGTAGCGCGCCCAGACGTGCTTCTCGACGACGTAGTACAGGTCTTCGGGGATGTTGCAGTTGCGGATTTGGCTCACGGAGTTTGCTCCTCGTGTTCGACGATGAGATGGTTGACCAACATGTCGAGGGCAACCAGGCGGATCTGGGCGCCGTGCTCCTCGAGGAAGCCAGGATCCTGGCCGCGCGGCTTGATCAGCTGGCTGTAGCCTTCCCCACAAAGCGGGCACTCGATCAAATATGTCTGGCGGTGGTCCTCGACGATGATTCGTACAGCGTCGGGATGGGCAGAACCGAGGTGGGCGTGCAGCGGGCGTGGCGCCCCGGCGAACTCGCACCACGGGCAGTTCATGAGGTCACCGTCGCGCCGACGGGTTGAAGGGCCTGCTCGAGCAGCTGGGCGATGTCAGCGACCCTCAGCCGATCGTCGCCACCGACGGTCTTGGCCGCGTCGGTGTACATCGTGAAGTCCTTCGGGCAGGAGACAACGAACAGCTCGACGTCGAGCGTTGACGCCTCACGGATGCGGTTCTCGCTCGGGCGCTCGGTGAGCCCCGAGTCGTCCATCCAGATCCGACCGCCGCCGGCCCCGCAGCAGAACGAGTTCTGCCGGTTCCGGGGCATCTCGACCACGTCGCAGCCGATAGCCCGCAACAATTCCCGCGGCGCCTCGGTGACGTCGTTGTAGCGGCCGAGATAGCACGGGTCGTGATAGGTGGCTCGCATGTTCAACGGTGCCGGCTGCAAAGTCGACGAGCGCAACAGGTCGACGAAGACCTCGGTGTAGTGCCGCACCGGCACATCGAGCGCGTATTCGTTGCGAAGGGTGTTGAAAGTGTGTGGGTCGGTGGTGAAGATCTCCTCGAACTGGGCCCTGCCGAGAACCTCCAGGTTCTGCTCGCGCAGCATCTCGAACAAGCCCTCCTCGCCAACTCTGCGGACGTCGTTGCCGGCGTTGCGTTCGTCCTCGTAGAGAATGCCGAAGCTCACCCCGGCATCGTGCATGATGCGTGCGACCGTGCGCGATACCTCCTGCAGGCGCTCGTCAAAGGAGGCGAAGTCACCGACGAACCACAGATACCGCACCGGTTCGGCACGTGCGTCGGTGATGCTGAAGTCGAGCTCCTTGGTCCAACGGGCCCGCTGACGGCCCGACTTGCCGAACGAGTTGCCCTTTTGCGCGATGTTCTGCAGCGCGTCTTGGAGGCTCGGCTCCATCGAGCCCTCCTCGACCAGGCTGCGGCGCAGGGCGACGATCGTGGGGACGTGTTCGATGCCGACCGGGCAGGCCTCAACACAGGCCATACACGTCGTGCAGGCCCACAGCGTCGCAGCTGGTATCACTCCGCCGGCCAAGGGCCCGCTCGCAGCGAGCGGGCCACTCATCGTTGGGCGCGACTCGTGGTCGAGCACGCTGTGGGTGCGCCCCGCGTTCTCCGCCCACTGGCGCAGGTCGAGAATCAGATCACGCGGCGAGAGGGGCGCTCCGCTCGCGGTCGCCGGGCAGGCGACGTGGCAGCGACCGCATTTCGTGCACGCATCGAGGTCGAGCAACTGCTTCCAGGTGAAGTCGCCGATCGATTTGAGACCGAAATGGGTGCCAGATCCGGCCGGTGCGGGCGCAGGCAGGTTTCGCGAAGTGGACGCGTCGTAGGTGACGAGGTTCGCCGTGTCCGTGACCATGTGCATCGCCTTCGAGAACGGAATGTAGGCGACGAAGCCCAGCGCGGCCAGGGAGTGAACCCACCACAGACCGAGCCGCGCGTTGTCGGCGGTGTTCGCCCCGATGCCGGTGAATGCCTTGGCGATGAGCCAGCCGACCGGCGACCAGATCTCGAAGTCGGGGAACTCGCTGGCCCGGATCCGGAGGCCCTCGTGTAGAAACCCGGTGATGAGGATGAAAGCGAGGATGCCGACAAAGAGCTGATCGCCGCGTTCGAAGCCTCGCCGCGAGTATCCACCTTCGGGTTGCTCGGCACGGGTGTAGTCGAGCGCGGGCTTGTGACTCACCCAACGCCGTAGCGCCATGAAGCCGAGGGCGACGAGGAAGGCGAGGCCCATCGTGTCGAGCACGACCGAATAGATCCGGTAGAAGGCACCCTTGAAGAAGCTGTTCTCGTCGCCGAAGAACAGCCGGACGATGTCCGCGTCGATCGTCAGGATGACGGTGCCGATGAACAGCGTGACGAAACCCCACAAGATGAAGAAGTGGGCGATACCTGCTCCGAGGTTGCCTTTGGCGATGCTGCTGTTCGAGGCGATCACGTAGAGCGAGTCGATTCGCTTCTGGCGGCGCGCCGGGCGACCCCGGCGGTACTTGGCCACCCGTCTCCAGAACCCCCAGACAAAGATCGCGATGGCAACGTTGGCGAGGACGTAGAACACCACCTTGCCGGTGATCGTGAAGTCCTCGAAGACCTCGCGCGTCTCGCCTGCGACGCTGCCCAGCAGAACGCCGATCATCCGCCGGCCTTCTCCGTCAGCTCGGGGAGCAGATCGAACAGGTCGAGGGTCGTCCCGTAGTGGGCGACGTTGAAGATCGGCGCCATGGCGTCGGTGTTGCAGGCGATGATCAGCTCGGCGTCGCGCATCCCTTCGAGATGCTCCGGCGCACCGGAGATGCCGAACATCACGTAGGCACGGGGCTTGACCTTGAGCCCTGACTTCCCGACCTGGCGGGTCTTGGGAAGCCAGCCGGCATCGACGATCGGACGCGAGGCGGCAAGCGGCGCGCCGATCGCGTCTGCGAACTCCTGCACCAGCTCGATGTCGTCCTTGGAGCCGATGCCGCGCCCGACCGCCACGAGCACGTCGACGGCGGTGATGTCGACATCGCCGCCGGCGGGTTCGGCCCTCGAGCGGAACACGACTCGCTCCGGGCCCGGAGCGGGCGGAGTCAGCGCCTCGACGACGGGACTTGTGTCCTGGCGCCCGGCGTTCGCGGGTAAGGCGCCGGATATCACAGCGGCGAGGGCCCGGTCGGCGGTGATCACGGACTCGGCCATGATCTTGCCGCCGTAGATCTGTGACGTGGCCACGACGGCATCACCCTCGGCCACCACGTCGACGACATAGGAGACCAGCGGCGCGTCCCAGCGGACCGACATCGCGCCGGCCAGGTCGAGGCCGGACGTCGTCGTCGGCAGCAGGACCAGCCGAGGGGCCCGGTCGGTGACGGCGG
>JANONE010000194.1:0-5933 GCA_031420675.1 Ilumatobacteraceae bacterium
TACTCGCACCCCGGGATACGAGTACCCACTCGGACGGCTCCGTGGGACTCGGGGGTGTGTCGTGGGACTCGGGGGTGTGTCGTGCGACTCGGGGGTGTGTCGTGCGACTCGGGGGTGTGTCGTGGGACGCCGCCCGACCGAGTCTCGCGCTGTAGCTACCACGCGGTAACATCGCGGTATGCATCCGAAGTACACCGCCGAAGCCGAGGCCTACCGCGAAAAGGTGCAGGCCTTCCTCGCCGAGAAGCTGCCCACCAACTGGGGCGGCATCGGCAAACTCGATGGGCAAGAGCTCGTCGACTTCGTCACCCAGTGGCGCAAAACCCTCTACGCCGCGGGGTACCTGGCCCCTGGTTGGCCGGTCGCCTACGGCGGTGCCGGGCTCTCGGCGCTCGAACAGGTCATCATCGCCGAGGAATTCGTCAAGGCGGGCGTGCCAACGGGTGGTCCCAACGACGTGTTCGGCATCCAGATGCTGGGCAACACCCTGCTGCAGTGGGGTACCGACGAGCAGAAAGAGCACTACCTCCCGCGCATCCTCAGCGGCGACGACGTGTGGTGCCAGGGCTACAGCGAACCCAACGCCGGCAGCGACCTCTCCAACATCGGCCTCAAGGCCCAGCTCGATGGCGACCAGTGGATCCTCAACGGCCAGAAGATCTGGACCAGCGCCGGCCACCTCGCCGATCACATCTTCACTCTTGCTCGCACCGACCCCGACGCTCCACGCCACAAGGGCATCTCGTTCATCCTGGTGGACATGCGTCAGCCCGGCATCGAGGTACGCCCGATCAAGATGATCTCGGGTGAGAGCGAATTCAGCGAGATCTTCTACACCGATGCCACCGCGCCCAAGGGTGAGGTCATCGGCGGGGTCAACAACGGTTGGGCCGTGGCCATGACCCTGCTCGGCTTTGAGCGCGGCGAAGCCGCTGCCACGGGCCCGATCCGCTTCCAGGCCGAGGTCGACCGCCTGCTGCTGCTGGCCAAGGAGCGTGGCGTGGCCGATGACCCGCGCATCCGTCAGCGCCTCGCCCAGTGCTACAGCAAGGTGCAGATCATGCGCTTCAACGGCATGCGGGTACTCACCCAGTTCCTCGCCGGCCACCACCCCGGGCCCGACGCGGCGATCTCCAAGCTCTATTGGAGCGAGTACCACAAGGAGGTCACCGAGCTGGCGCTCGACATCATCGGCGCCGATGCGATGACCCCCACCGGCCGCCACCCGTCCAGCGCCTTCAGCGCCGACGACGCCGGCGCCCCCAACAGCACGTGGAGCTGGGTCGGTACCTTCCTCAACGCCCGCGCCGGCACCATCTACGCCGGCAGCAGCCAGGTGCAGCGCAACATCATCGGCGAGATGGTGTTGGGGCTGCCCAAAGAGCCGCGGGTGTGAGACCTGTAGCTGGGGTGGGGGCTGCCGCCCGCGTTGCGGCAGCGGTCGTACGACGCCCTGGCCTGTGGCCCACCGCTGCGCGGCAGTGGCGGCGCACCACGCCGAAGGGCTGGTGGCGGCACCGCCCGTTCCTGCCGGCGCCCACCGGCGACTACTTGCGCTTCCGGCTCGTCACGCAATATGGCAGCGCGGAACATCGCATCGTGCCGGAAGATGTGCTGAACTACCTCTCATGGTGCCGACACCACGACCAAGCGGCCTGATGTCGCCACCGTTCCGGATACCCCGCGGCGCTGCGGAAAACACTCCGATGCCCGCCCGGCAGGTTCGGTAGGTTCTCTCCGCATGAGAAGCGCCTTGGTGTTGAACGCAACATACGAGCCGCTCTCTGTCGTGCCCGCTGTTCGGGCCGTGTGCCTGGTCTTGGCCGACAAGGCCGACCTCATCGCCGACGACGGGCACCTGCTGCATTCCGAACGGCTGGCCGTCCCGAGCCCGTCGGTGGTGCGCCTGCGCTACGTCGTGAGGGTGCCCTACACCCGCCGCACCGCCATGTCGCGCCGTGCCCTCTTCGCCCGCGACGACTTCCGCTGCCAGTACTGCGGGTGTTTCGCCGATTCCCTCGACCACGTAGTGCCCCGATCGCGCGGCGGCCAGCACACGTGGGAGAACGTCGCGGCTGCCTGCCGGCCGTGCAACCTGCGTAAGCGCGACCGAACCCCGGCCGAGGCCGGCATGTGGCTTGCCAAACCGCCGCGCGCCCCGCGCGAACAGGCCTGGATCACCGCTGCGGTCACCTTCGTGCCCGAGCAGTGGAAGCCCTTCCTCGCCTACGCCAGCTGAACTCGTCGGTTCTCGCGCCGTAGCGCGGCCGCTGCCAACGCGCAGTGGCGGCCGTACGCTCGCGGGTCATGGGCACCGGCTGGAGGGTGGAGCGTTCGCACGGCGATGCCGGCGCCTTCCATGCCGGCGACCCGATCGCGCAGCGATCGGCCACGTTCCACACGGTCGAGCGGCCGACGTTGGTGCTCGGTTCCGCCCAACCCGACGCCGACGTCGACCATCGGGTTGCCGGTTCGCTCGGTGTGCAGGTGGTGCGCCGGCGCAGCGGCGGGGGAGCGGTGCTGCTGGTTCCAGGTGAGTTCGTGTGGCTCGACCTCGTCATCGCCGCCGACGACGCGTTGTGGCTGGACGACGTGGGCCAGGCGATGGTGTGGGTGGGCGAACTGTGGCGGAGCGCGCTCGCCAGCTTCCACATCGAGGGCGAGGTGCACCGCAGCAGCCTCGTGTCGACTGCCTGGTCGCGTCAGGTGTGCTTCGCCGGCGTCGGTACCGGCGAACTGATGCAGGCAGCGGCCAAGCTGGTCGGTGTGGCACAGCGCCGCACCCGTTCATGGGCGCGATTCCAAACGATGTGTCACCTGCGATGGCGCCCGGAGCTGGTGGCCGCGCTGGTCGCCCAGCCCCGACCAACTGCTGCGGCGCTGGCACCAACGGTCGCACTTGCAACCGTGGACACCGATTCGCTGGCCGTCGAACTCCGACGTTTCCTGCCCTGACGCTCGACCGCCGCCGGCCAACCTCGGTGGCGAGGCGATGATCTCGCAGAGCGGGTCGGACCCTCCGCAGAGGAGCAAATGGCGCGAAATGGGGGATAGTGGTTGACTCTGGGGGCATTGGGGGGCAGAATAGGGCCTTGTGGGGATCCCGGGCTCGCGCCGCCGTGATCCGCGTTCCACGAGGCAGGTGCGTTTCACGAAAAGGGTGGTGACGCGACGTGTTGTTCGTCGGGGCGTTCGATCGCCAACTCGACGACAAGGGCAGGCTGGCATTGCCGGCCGCCTTTCGCGACCGCCTCGGTGAGCACTGCTACTTGGCCAAGGGCCAGGACAAGTGCGTCACCGTCGTGCCTGCCGCCACCTTCGAGGACGAGGCGGAGGCGATGGCTGCCCGCGTTCGCAGCGGCGAGGTCAACCGCAACCAACTGCGCGCCCTTGCCTCGTCCGCCAGTCTCGTTTCGCTCGACAAGCAGGGCCGCGTCAACATCGATGAGCAACTGCGCCAATACGCCGATCTGCAGTTGGGCGAGACCGTCACCGTCGCCGGCAGCTTCGACCGGCTGGAACTGTGGTCGCCGCAACGATTCGCACTCGTCAACGACGACGGTACCGACGACCTTGCCGGCACCGACCTTGCCGGCACCGACCAGTGATCTCACACCAACACCACACCACAAGAGAAGAGGAGGATGAGGCAGCACCACGATCCCAGCCACACACGATTCCACCGAGGCACCGACTCAGTCCGCCCATCTGCAGCCTTCCGGCCAGCACGATGGACAGCCCTCACTCCGCCCGCTTCCGTTCGCACGACCGGGGAGACATCCCGGCGGCACCCGCGAACCGGGGGGCTGCAGATGGACGGACGATCACGGTCGGCGCGAGATGAGTCGCGAACCCTTCCACCACCTACCGGTGATGGTCCACGAGATCGTGGCCCTCTTCGAGCAGGTGCCACCGGGGTTCGTGCTCGACGCCACATTGGGCGGGGGTGGCCACGCCGAGCAACTGCTCGAACGTTGGCCGCACATCGGGATCCTCGGCATCGACCGCGACGAACGTGCACTTGCCGCCGCGCAAGCGCGTCTCGCCCGTTTCGGTGATCGGGTGCGTGTGTACCACTGTCGGTTCGATCGCCTCGACGAAGCCATGGAAGCACGATCCATCCATGCCCTGTCCGGAGCCCTCTTCGACCTGGGCGTCAGTTCTCCCCAGCTCGACGTGGCCGAGCGCGGGTTCAGCTACCGCAACGATTCGCCGCTGGACATGCGCATGGACCAGACCCAGCCGTGGTCGGCATCCGACGTGGTGAATGGCTACCCGGCCGAGCAACTCGCACGCGTACTTCATCAATACGGTGACGAGCGGTTCTCGCGTCGCATCGCCGCCGCGATCGTCGCTGCACGTCCGATCGAGTCGACGGCGGTGCTCGCCGAGGTCGTCGTGTCGGCGATTCCGGCACCGGCTCGGCGCACGGGCGGCCATCCGGCGAAGCGCACGTTCCAGGCCATCCGCATCGAGGTGAACGGCGAGCTGGACGCACTCCCCGTGGCGCTCGACACCGCGATCGAACGCACCGTCCCAGGTGGCCGCGTGGCCGTGCTGTCGTACCACTCCGGCGAAGACCGCATCGTGAAGGACCGCATGCGCTCGGCGGCGACCGGCGACTGCCTGTGCCCGCCCGAGCTGCCATGCGTGTGCGATGCAGTGCAGATCGTGCGCCTCGTGCGCGGCGTACCGCGCACTCCCTCCAAGAGCGAGCAACTGAACAACCGGCGGGCTGCCAGTGCCCGTCTGCGCGTGGTGGAACGAATCGCCGACTCGCCCACGCGGGGCAGGCGCTGAGTACATGAACGACGGCGACAACGCGCAGGACGAGAGGTAAGCACGATGGCATTGGCAGCTCGCACCGAACGAGCGACGATGGTGAGAAGCAGGGTGCACGGAGACAGTGCCGTCGACGTGCGCGTGATGGTGAAGCGCACGGCCGGGGTCGCAGATCTCACGCCGCGTCCGCAACTCGTCGTCGTCCCGCGCCGCCGCCGCGCGGCGCGCCTCATCGCCGTCGGATGCACGGTGGTGTTCGGCTTGATGCTGGGCGCTGCGGCCTTCCAGACCCAGCTGGCACGTCGCCAACTCACGCTCGACATCCTGGACCGCGACATCCGTGTCGCCCACGAGCAGTACGACGTGCTGCGCCGCGAGCGCGCCGAGCTCCGCTCGCCCGGTCGTCTGGCCATGCAGGCCAGCAACCTGGGCATGGTGCCCGCCACGCAGACCGAGTTCGTCGTGCTCGACCCCGACGTCGTTGCAACGGTGCAACGCAGCAGCGTCGCCAGCCACGACAGCAACGACACGTCGATCGACCAAGAGTTCCAGCAGTACGCCGACGTGAAGGCGCAAGCCGGCGGAGCGCCATGAGCAGCGACACCCGGCGCCGTGCACAGCCATCCGTCAAGTCGCGTGATTCCCCTCCATCGCGTTCGGGTGGGGCCCGGCGAGTGACGACCGACCCCCGGGCCCGACGCGGCGACCCAGCGACACCGGCCCGTTCCCACAGTCGCCGGCCCGCGAGCAAGCAGTCCGCCGCCCGCAGCCGCGACCGCCGTGACGGTCTTGGCCACAGTGCGCGCCCGCGGCAGAAGGTTGTCACGAAGCGGAAGAGGCAGCGGCCCGCCGGCTTCGCGATGACGTTCCGGGCCGGCGACACACGTCGCCGCTTGGTCGCCGTGTTCGTCATCAGCGTCCTCTTGTTCGGGGCGGTCGTGGCACGGGTTGCGTTCCTGCAGACCGCCGGCTCCGATTCACTCCTCGCCGCCGGCAAGGCACAACGGGTCTCGGAATCAGTGCTGCACGCACCACGCGGCACCATCTTCGCTCGCGACGGTGGCGAGTTGGTGATGAGCGTGCCCAGCAGCACGCTCGTCGCCAACCCCAAGCTGGTGACCGACCCCACCGACGTCTCGTCGGTACTGGGC
>JANONE010000195.1:0-2334 GCA_031420675.1 Ilumatobacteraceae bacterium
CAGCTGACGGGTGGCTTCGGGGATCTCGTCGGCCACCAGAACGCAGATCTCCTGCACCGCACTCTCGTGACGCCGCCTTCGGTTGGCCTCAACCAGGCGGGCGACCCGGGCAGGGTCGGCAACGCTCACTGCCTTGACCTCCACGACGACCCGCTGGCCCGGTCCCTCGACCACCAGGTCGGGACCTCGCTGATTGGAAGGGACGCTTGCATCGACTGCCGATGCAGCCAGGGCCTCCACGAGCGCACGGAGCGCCTCGTCGTGTAGCTCCGCGGCGTCGGTTCGCATAGAAAAGATGATAGCTAAGTGTTCGATGTTCGGCAACAACCGAACACCAAACAACTTTGTACTGGGCTCCGACATGTATCTGGTGACCGGAATGGGGATGGACTCGTGAGTCTCGCTGACGCGGCATGTCATGTCCGCAACGGCTGTTGAAAGCTCTTTCGACCCCACGCGGATCTACCCGACTGGCCTGAGCCGGCGTCTGCATGGGTAGCAGACGGCTGCGCTGACGTTGCGCGCCTCCGGCGCACGACACCGGCCCTCTAGGATCAGGCCACCATGACGAACGTTCTTCCTCGCAAACCGGTCGGCGACTCCATCGACCTCGAACAGGTCGCAGGTTTCGAGGCGGCGAGCCGGCGTGTGTCACTCAGTACTTCGACGGGTGCGCTGCGGATGGATCCGATCGCGGGTGTGAGCTACCGACTCACCAGGCCTGTGTCCCATCACAACGGTCACCTCACCGAGATCTTCCGAACTGACTGGGGTCTCACCGAGGCGCCGCTTGTGCAGGTGACGCTGACGACGACCTTCCCAGGGCGAGTGCGCGCATGGGGCCTGCACAGCGCAACGACCGACCGCCTGTTTGCCGCGTCGGGCTCGTTGTGCATCGTGTGCTACGACGCACGAAGTGCCTCGCCCACCTTCGGAGCTGTCAACGAGTTCCTGCTCGGTGCACGCAACCAGGGCCTTGTGGTCATCCCGCCCGGCGTGTATCACGGCTGGAAGAACGTCGGCGACGACGAGGCAGCGATCGTCAGCATGCCCAGTCAGCAGTACGACCATGATTTGCCGGATCGGTGGGAGCTCGCGTGGGATTCACCCGCAGCGCGCGAACTCATCCCGTACGACTGGTCGTGATGCTCTGCAGTCGATGAAGATCGATCTTCCGTGGTCGTCATCGCCACGTGTGTCGGTGATCATTCCGGCGACCGCTTCGCTCGACCTTCTGCTGGCGACGCTGCGTTCGATCGCGCGCAACGCCCCCCGGCACATTCCGATCGAGACGATCGTGGTGCTCAACGCGTCCGTCGCCCAGCACGTCGACGCGGTGAACGAGCTCGTGAACGGTGTCTTGCTGATTCCCTCGCAAGTGAACCTCGGCCTTGCGGGTGCAGGCAATCGTGGCCGCAGCGTCGCCGGCGGCGACCTGCTGGTCGTGCTCCATGACGATGCCGAGATCGAGCCCGGATGGCTCGAGGCGCTTGTTGACACCGCCGATGCCCACCCGGAGGCAGGCGCGATCGGCGGCAAGGTCCTCTTCCCTGACGGCCGGCTGCAGAACGCAGGCATGGTGTTGTGGCGTGACGCGACTTCGTCGCCGCCATGGACCGGCGAGGCACCCCCCGCGACTGCCTTCGACGAGGCGCGAGCGGTGGACTACTGCGGAACAAGCTCACTGCTCGTCCGCGCCGACGTTTGGGACGCGATCGGAGGGATGGACGAACAGTTCTACCCGGTGTACTACGTCGACGTTGACCTGGCGATGTCGATCCGCCGGCTCGGCCGAGTGGTGCTCTACCAGCCGGCGTCGCAGATTCGACACCACCGCGGAGCTAGCAGTGGCAGGCGTCGGCAGGCGTTCGTCGCCGGGCGCAACCGCCAGCTGTTCATCGACAAGTGGGGCCCAGCGCTCGACCAGTACGAGCCTGCCGACCACTCGGACATGGCGGCGGCGATTCAACGGGCGACCGCTCGCGCTGCAGCTTTTGCCGCATCACAGCTCCCACGCCCGCCCCTGAGTCGCGACCTGACCTTGCACTCGCCGGCCCGTGCCGTCGTTTCACCGCTGCCTGACATCGCCTACCTTCACAAGGAGCGCGCGGTGCTCGATGCATACGTTGCGCATCTGGAGGAGCGCGTCGACGAAGTCGAAAGCCACTTGCAACTGGCCGCGTTCGCGACTGCCAAAGCTGAAACAGAGCTTGCCGAGCTGCGAGCCACCTCGGTGTACCTGTTGGGGACTCCTCTCTCGTTCGCGGCACATGGAACGGTGTATCGGTACCAGTTCTCCGGCGGTCATGGGGCGGAGGACTGGGGACTCTGGCT
>JANONE010000196.1:0-2971 GCA_031420675.1 Ilumatobacteraceae bacterium
CCTGCTGGCCAGTGGAGATGCGGTGATCCTGGACGCGTGCGACGGCAGCACGCCGTTCGTGGTGCGCCTCAGCGACATCGGCAACGCGCGCGTGTTCGACCCGTCGCGCACCTGAGCCCTGCCGATCAGCAGTCAGCCCCAGCGCTGATCAGTAGTGCCAGGGGTAGGGGCTCCAGTCGGGCTCACGCTTCTCGAGAAACGAGTTGCGGCCCTCCTCGGCTTCGTCGCTGGCGTAGGCGAGGCGTGTGGCCTCACCCGCGAACACCTGTTGGCCGACAAGGCCGTCGTCGATCAGGTTGAAGCTGAACTTCAGCATGCGCTGCGCAGTCGGGCTCTTGCCGTTGATCTCCTTCGCCCACTGCAGGGCCGTGGCCTCCAGTTCGGCGTGCGGCACGGACGCATTGACCATGCCCATCCGGTACGCGTCGTCGGCGGTGTACTCACGACCGAGGAAGAAGATCTCGCGTGCGAACTTCTGGCCCACCTGCCGGGCAAGGTAGGCACTCCCGAAGCCACCATCGAAGCTGGCCACATCGGCGTCGGTCTGCTTGAAGCGTGCGTGCTCGGTGCTGGCCAGCGTGAGGTCCGCGACCACGTGCAGGCTGTGGCCGCCGCCGGCTGCCCAGCCGGGCACCACACAGATCACGATCTTGGGCATGAAGCGGATCAAGCGCTGCACCTCGAGGATGTGCAGGCGGCCGGCGCGGCCGGGCTCGATCGTGTCACTGGTGTCGCCCGCCTTTCCCGATTCGTCGTTGACGGTGTACTTGTACCCGTCCTTGCCGCGGATGCGTTGGTCGCCGCCGCTGCAGAACGCCCAGCCACCGTCCTTGGGTGAGGGGCCGTTCCCCGTGAGCAGTACGCAGCCGACGTCGGTGCTCATCCGCGCATGGTCGAGCGCGGTGTACAGCTGGTCGACCGTCTTGGGCCTGAACGCATTGCGCACCTCTGGCCGGTTGAAGGCGATGCGAACGGTTCCGTGCTCCACGCTGCGGTGGTACGTGATGTCGTCGAAGTCGAAGCCGGGCAGCTCGCGCCACGCGGTGGGGTCGAAGATCTCGGAGACCATGGCCGCCACTCTACGGATCTGCCCGTTCATGTCGCGGCCCCGACCACGGGAGATGGCGGTCGGGGCGCGACACGAACGGGGCAATCGGGGCGGTGCTACGGTCGGGCGCATGGCTCACGCAGCGATCAACGGACAGCGGATCTACTTCGAGGACACGGGTGGCGAAGGTCCGGTGGTCGTCCTCGCACACGGGTTCCTGATGGATCACGAGATGTTCGCGCCGCAGGTGGAAGCGTTGCGCGGCCGGTATCGGGTGATCACGTGGGACGAGCGTGGCTTCGGCCTCACCGAGTTCGACGGCAGGCCGTTCACTTACTGGGACTCGGCCGCCGACTGCCTGGGCCTGATGGACCACCTCGGTATCGACCGGGCGGTCGTGGGCGGAATGAGCCAAGGCGGCTTTCTCTCGCTGCGCACCGCGCTCACCGCTCCGGATCGGGTGCGCGCGTTGATCCTCCTCGATACGCAAGCGGGAGGAGAGGACGCCGCGCACATCGAGGCATACACCGGCATGTTGCAGATGTGGGCTGCGGCAGGCCCGGTGGACGAGCTCGCCAACACGGTTGCCGGCATCATCATCGACGACGCGGTCGAGAGCCCGAAGTGGGTGGCCAAGTGGCAGGCAGGCGAGAAGGAACTGATCGTCGAGGCGGGTGCTTGCCTGATGAATCGCGACGACATCAGCGGCCGCTTGGCGGAGATCACCTGCCCGGCGCTGGTGGTGCACGGCACGCAGGACACTGCGATCACGATGGACAAGGCGGAGCAGCTCGCCGCTGGGCTCGTTGGCTGCGGCGGCGTGGTGCAGGTAGGTGGCGCGCACGCGGCCAGCCTGACCAACCCCGAGCCGGTGAACGCTGCCATCCTCGACTTCCTCGCCGGGCTGCCCGCGTGAGTTCTTTGCAGATCTTCGGTGTCGGCGGGCTACCGGAGATCGAGCCCGGGGCCGAGCTGGCCACGATGATCCTGCGCGCGGCCACCGCCGGTGGCCAGTCGTTGGCCGGCGGAGACGTGGTGGTGGTCACCTCCAAGATCGTGTCGAAGGCGGAGGGCCGCACCGTCGAGTTGGCCGACATCGATCCGTCTCCCTTCGCTCGCGAGTGGTCGGCGCAATGGGGCAAGGATCCTGCGCTCACCGAGGTCGTGCTGCGCGAGTCCAAGCGGGTGGTGCGCCAGATCGGGCCGATCCTGATCACCGAGACGCACCACGGGTTCGTGTGCGCGAACAGCGGCGTCGACCAGTCCTCGTCGGGCGCTCAGGGTCGTGCCGTTCTCTTGCCGCTCGACTCGGATGCATCGGCCCGGGCGATCCGCGCCGGCTTCGTGGCTGCGGGCGTGAACGCGGCGGTGATCATCTCTGACACGTTCGGGCGGGCATGGCGGGAAGGACAGACCGACGTTGCGATCGGCATCGCCGGCATGCAGCCAATCCTCAGCTACATCGGCCAGGTGGACCCGCACGGCCACGAGTTCATGGTGCAGGCTTTGTGCACGGCCGACGAGCTGGCCGGCGCGGCCGAGTTGGTGAAGGGCAACGTGTCACGCGTGCCGGTTGCGGTGATCCGCGGTCATCAGTGGCAGGTGGACGACTCCGCCACCATCGCCGCGGTCGTACGCGACCAGAGCCACGATCTGTTCAGATAGGCGCCATGAGCCAAGTCGAGGTGTCACGAACCATCAACGCCACACCAGAGCGGATGTATGAGCTGATCAGCGATCTGCCGCGCATGGGAGAGTGGTCGCCCGAGAATGCCGGCGGGAAGTGGCATAAGGGAGCGACCGGCCCGACGGTGGGCGCCAAGTTCAAGGGGAAGAACCACAAGGGGTGGCGGCGATGGAGCACGATCGCCACTGTGTTCACCGCCGATCCTGGCGCCGAGTTTGCGTTCGACGTGACGACCA
>JANONE010000197.1:0-1677 GCA_031420675.1 Ilumatobacteraceae bacterium
GGTGCGCGAGTTCCTCCAGTCGCGGCCGACCGCCCTGCACGAACTGGCAACCATCTGGTGGGACACCTCCGGCCAAGAGTCAGCGCACGAACGAACCTTCTGGTGACGGGCGGGGCTCGTCACGTCCGGATGCACCTCAAGCGGTCGGTGCAAGGGGACGATGATGATGTATGAGCGCATCCGACGTCGCGTCGTTCACCACGCCGTTGAGTGGGACCAGCGCTCAGTCGGTCGAACACCTCGGCCTGATGCGATGGGTGGCGGTGTCGATATTCGCCATGGGCAGCGATCGCTACCTGGTCCTGACCGGGTGATCGCCACCCGATCATCCTCGGCACCCCGACTCCTCGGTCGAATCCCCGTCGTACAACGAAGCACGGCGCCGGCCCCGGTCCGTCCCCGCGCAGCGTAGACCGTCTGCGACCCATGCAGTCGCTGGCTCAGGCCAGTCGGTAGATCCGCGTGGCCGTGCCGCTGAACATGGCGGCCTTCTCGTCGGCGGAGAAATCGGCAGCCATCTTTTTGAAGGCGTTCCACACGGTGCGGTACGAGAGCGAGAAGCGATCGATCGGGAAGTTCGACTCGAACATGCAGCGCTCGGGGCCGAAGCACTCGATGGCATGCAAGTAGTACCGGCGCTGCGCTGCGACCAGTTGATCCGACGTTGCCGGTTGCGCCGCAGTGTGCCACCCGAAGCCGTTGTCGGGCATCGCCAGACCACCGATCTTGGCCACCACGTTCTCGCAGCGGGCGATCTCGGCGATGTCCTGCTGCCACTGGGCGAAGATCTCCTCACGCTGCGACGCATAGGGGCCTACGCCGAGCGGTGTGCCGAAGTGGTCGAGCACCATCGTGGTACTCGGCACCGCACGGGCCAGCTCCAGGAACTCTCTGTTCTGGAAGTGGTAGTGCCACGTGTCGTAGGTGAGGCCGCGCTCGCCGAGACGGGCGACCCCGGCACGAAACGCCGGGTCGGCGTACAGCCCCGCCGGCGCACTACCAGGGATCGACAACACCTCCGGATGCTCGGCGCGCGACAGCGCGTCGCGTATGCCGCGGAACAACCCACCGCCTGCCGTCTCGTGGGCGTCGAGCACGTCGTCGAGGTTGGCGAGCCGCAGATCTGCATGAGCGACGATCGCCGAGATCAGCAGCGGCGCATCGCGCCGAGCCTCCCCGGCGACGAACTCGGTCTCGCCCACGGGCGCGAACTCCTCAGGGCCGTCGGTGCGATAGGCGGCATGACACTCCACGAAAACGGTCTGCTCCACGCGGTGGCCGCTGGCCACATCGCCGTGCAGCGCATCGAGCCCGTATGGCAGTGCGCCTCCGGCCGGCCAGAGGTGGTGGTGCGGGTCGACGATCGCAAGATCGGGCTCGATCACGTCCTCGACGACGAGGTCGAGCCAGTCCTGCGTGCCGGGTGTGGGATTGCTCATCACCCCATCGTCGTTCGCACGAACGGCTCAGCCGTTACCGGAGCACCGACCCGCGAATCCGTCGTCGTCCTGCGAGAAGTAGTCGCCGGTATCCACCAGTCGGACAGATATTTCAAGCTCAAACATTGCGATCATGGGAGGACCCAACCTGAGAGACTCGGTCGCTGTCCGGTGCGGTCACCTCCACGCCGTCGGTGTGGCGGAACCGCGACTTCCGGCTGGTCCTCATCGGTGGGCT
>JANONE010000198.1:0-4582 GCA_031420675.1 Ilumatobacteraceae bacterium
GGCACCATGTTGGGTGTTTCCAAGCAAGCCGCGCAGAAGAAGTACGGCAAGGTCGCGGTATAGCTTGACGACGCATAGCTGCCAGTGAGATGCGCTACCTGCCGCCGCGGCTGTGCAGGTATCGCTGTGCTCCGGGGCGGGAATAGGGGTCTACGAGGCGTATCACGCCGCGACCTACGGCTGAACCAATGTGGACCTGCTCCATTCACTTTCACCTGTTATCCATCATATTTCTTCACATGTGACACGCTAATCGTGTACTTTCTTCACTTGGGAGAAGGATGAAGGACGATAAGGAACTGATCTTCGCCAGCGACCATCCGCCAGCGACGCTCAACAGTTGGGAGAAACGCGGCGTCATCCGCAGGCTCGCTCGCGGCATCTACAGCCGCATCCCCGCCAACGTGGCCTCAGACGAGCAGCTCATCCGCCGGAACTGGCGCGACGTCGCGGCGCACCTCACACCGGGAGCCGTCATCACCGACCGTTCCGCACGCACCGGGCAACCTGTCAACGACACCCTCTACCTTGCCCACACAACAACCCGACGAATCAGCCTCCCCGGCCTGACAATCGACACCCGCGCCGGCGCCGTCGCGCAACCCGGCGACATCCCGACACCAGGCGGGCTCTACCTCGCCAGTAGGGAACGCGGTCTCGCCGAGAACAGCACACTAAGCCGGGCTCGAGGTGGACGGCCAGGACGCACCCTCACGGAATCCGAGCTGGGCGACTGGGTTGACGAACTTGCCAGCCGCGATCCCGAGAAGCTTGCCGGCATCCGCGAACGCGCCGAGGCGCTGGCACCGGCGCTCGGCGTTAACAACGACCACTTGCGAACAGTCGCCCGCCAAATCGGCGCCGCCATCGGCACACAGCAAGTCCCCACCGCGTCGGCTGCGCTCAGTTCCCGACAAGCGCGAGTCCCGTACGACCAGGAACGGATTGCCCGTCTCGACGTCCTGCGCGACGCACTCCAAAAGTCCGCACCGCAGCACCACCCGATCGACGCGCGAAACCGTGAGCGGTACGCGTTTCAACCGTTCTTCGAGGCGTACTTCTCCAACTACATCGAGGGCACCGAATTCGCTGTCGACGTCGCAGCAGACATCGTTTTCGAGGGGTTCATCCCCCCCGGCCGCCCAGAAGACGCCCACGACGTCATCGGCACCTACCAAGCCGTCACCAACACCATGCTGATGGGCCGCAGCCCCGACTCGGCGGCTGAGTTCATCGAGATCTTGTGCGAACAGCACAAGACCATCATGGGCGGACGCCCAGACAAGCGGCCCGGCCAGTTCAAAGAACTCGCGAACCAGGTCGGGAACACCCGGTTCGTCGACCCGCCGCTCGTCGTGGGAACACTCGTCGAGGGCTTCGCACGGCTTTGCGACCTCGACACCGGCTTCGAACGCGCCGTGTTCACCATGTTTCTCGTCGCCGAGGCCCACCCCTTCGATGACGGCAACGGCCGCGTCGCCCGCGTGATGATGAACTCTCAGCTCGACCAGGTCGGCGACAACCGAATCATTCTCCCGACCGTCTTGCGCACGGACTACTTGAACGGCTTGCGTCGCCTCTCCCGGTCCGACGACCCGTCGATCCTGATCAAGTCGCTGCGCTACGCCCACGACTACACCCACGCGATCGACTTCAACGAGTTCGACTCGTCCGTCGCTCAGCTCACCACCACGAACGCCTTCGAGGACTCGGAGTCTGGGGTGCATCTCATCATCCCGACGTCCTCCACCATCGACATCGAACTGAACCACGCCCGCCCGCAAGGCACCGGCGGCGATGCCACTCCGGTGCGCAGATACCGGCGTGCCGACGGAACCATCGTGGGCGGCCACGGCCGCCAACATCCGACACCCTGACCGCATCCGACCGGGGCGCCGGCCTGCGACGGTCAGCGGCTCTCGACCTCGCTCGACTCAGGATGCGGCGAGTCGCTCTGTGGCTGATTCTTAGCCGACGATCAGTTCGACGTCGACTGGTGTTCCACCGCCGGGGCCATTGATCGGCACGATGTCCATCGGACATGCCGAAGCGATGACGATGACGTCGACTTCGGCGCGCAACGTCACACTGTCGCCGGCCGCCGACACCGTCGGCAGGAACTCGATATTTCCTTCTGCGTCCCACGGAATGTTCATGAAGAGGTTCAGCGGTGCCGGCACGGCAGCAGCGCGAACGATACCGAGCTGGGCCAGCGCCTCGCCGAAATTGCCACAGCACGAACGGTGATCGGGTGCGCCACCGAGTTCTGCGTAACGAAACGGATCGCAGGCAGCAATGACCGTGTCGTGCACACCTGGGCTTGTGTCGTGGGTCAGAGTCATGATCACTGATCGCTCTTCGTCGAGCATGCCATCGCCGGGCCGGGGTCGCAGGTTGCGCCACGGAATGCGCGAGTGCTGCATCGACATCGCCATCTCCGGTCGGTCGGCCCGAATGGCCCAGAAGTCGACGACTTGTGTCCCGTGCGTGTTGACGACACGCACTGCCTCACCCGCGTTTACACGTACGGCGCGCGCGTGGCCGCCAGGAACAATCGTGCTGATCATCACGTTCTCCGTTTTTGTCAGGGACGTCTCAGGGTAGCTGTCGAGCCCTGATCGGTCAGGAGAGGCTCGTTGTCGACGGCCACGTTCTTCTTGATAGTCAAACTCCATGCAGATATCAAATGCAACGCCGTGATATCATGAGGGGGTGAAGCAGTTGTTGTTGCGTGTCCCCGATGAACTTCATGAGCGTCTCGCGCGCCGGGCGGTGGCCGAGGGCACCAGCGTCAACGCGTTGGCCACCGGGGTGCTCGACGTCGCTGTGCTCGACGTCGCAGTCGCCGATGCGGCAACGGGTCCGAGGTTGGTTCTGCGCGCGCGGGCCGCGGCGGCAGGGTTGTCGGTCCCTGCCCCGCCGTCGTCGACGGGGGCGGTACCCGCACTGGTGGACGTGCAGGCCCTGCTGGCCACCATCGGCGTCGGAGCAGATGTGTTGCTCGATGAGCAACGGGATCCTCGGTGAGGATCGCTTACGTCGACTCGTCGGTCATAGTACGCCGCTACTTGACCAGCGATGCCGGCCACCACGACGCAGTCGCGTTGTTCGATGAGCCTGACACCGCCACGGTCAGCTCGACACTGGCCCGCATCGAGGTGTCCGGGGCGCTGGTACGCGCCGCCCGCCACGCCGGCGTCGACCCCGCCGGGCTGCTGGCCCGGTTCGACGCCGACATCGTCGGCGGGAACCCGTTGATCGTGTCAGCCGACCAGGCTCCCGTCGAGGCCCACGCGCTCCAGTTGGTCCGCCAGCACGGCATCCGTGCTCTCGACGCATTGCATGTCGCCGCCGCGGTCATCGTGCTCGGCGAGCTCGCCGGACCGGGAGATACCACCGTGTTCATCTCCCGTGATCACACGCGAGCCGACGCCGCCACTGCCTGCGGTCTCACCACGCACTGACGGCCGGCGAACGATCTCGGGTTGGCGCGAGGTTCGGCGCGCGGCGGCCCGCGCTTCAGCGTGGCTTGCGGTTCCTGAACTGGCTACATCGAGTGCAGTGGCTCGTCGAACGGCATGCCAAGCATGCGTCCGAGGATCTCGGACGTGACCGCGCGGGCGTCGATGCCCTGACCGGCGGCGGCCACCAGCGTGGCGCGCAAAACACCGAGGACGGCGTTGGCAATGGCGTTTGCACGCACGACGGCCTCGGGCTCGTCGCCCCAGTGCTGCACGAGGAACGCCGCGATGACCTCTTCGTAGTCACGGTCGGTGCGGGCGTCCTCGTCGCGGAGTTCGGGCACTTTCGACAACAGCGTGTAGCGACTGAGGCGGCTCGGGCTGGTGCTGTCGAAGCCGGCGAGGATCACCGAACGCAGATGAGACAAGGGATTAGCAAAGGGTGCACCGGTGCTCAGGCGGGCCCGGAAGGCGATGACACGCTCGCCGTGATCGGGGAAGGCGGCGGCCGCCTTGGTGGGGAAATGGAGGAAGAACGTGCGGGTGGACACGCCCGCAGCTGCGGCGATCTCCTCCACCGTGGTCTGCTCGAAGCCCTGCGACCGGAACAGCCGGAGCGCGTGCTCGCCGAGACTTCGGCGCGTCTCGAGACGCCGGAGTTGGCGGTTGTTCGGCTGACTCGGTTCCATCATCGTCGATGCCATCGGCAAGCTCTTCTCCCGACTCTTGACTCTGTATCCATCAGTGGTATTAACTGCACTCACTGTACCAACATGGGGTTCGGTGCTGATCGGGGGATTCGAGATGGTGTTCGGCAATCGCAAGGGCGCGGTTCGTCGCGCGATGGCCATCGGCATTGCCGGTGTCCTCGTGCTCGCTGCATGCTGTTCCGACGGCGCCACTAAGTCGGGTGACACCACCGGGGGCACGCCCGCCGGCGGCGCCACGACGGCCGGCACGACAGGCGACACGACAGGCGACACGACAGGCGACACTTCCGGTGGCGGTGGCTCCGACAAGGCGCTGCTCATCGCCCGCGGCATGGACGTCAACTCACTCGACCCGTCGCGTGCGTACTGCGACACCTGCCAGATCTTCATGACCGCGGTCTACGAGACGCT
>JANONE010000199.1:0-6136 GCA_031420675.1 Ilumatobacteraceae bacterium
CCCACACCTTGGCTGCCAACGTTCGAGGCTCCTCCAACGTGCTCGGTGACGACATTTCGTTCCTCCATCGGTCCGATCGGAATCTCACGTGATGAGATCCAGTTCCCGAACAACACACACTGTACGGGAAGATTCATTCGATCGGCAAACCTTCTGGTCTCGATGATCGTGACAAATGACGCGGACAGTGGCAGACTTTGCCGAAGTCTTAACTTGAGTACGCTCTGTTGCCACCGATTACAGGTCACTTCCTAGGAGGACAACACCAATGGACAGCATGATCATCCACACCTGCCGCACGGTTGACGCTCCGGCGCACGCCGGTACCCGCTGGACTGGTACCCGCTGGACCTGAGGTCCGTCGGCCCGGCGCGCTGAAGCGCCAGGGATGAAACCCTTGAAGCGCGCGACCCGAGCGGGGCGCCGCTCGGCCGCCGAGCAGGTGCTCGAGCACCTCCGCGCCGCCGACCGCTTTCCAGCTGGCGACGCCCGCCGTGAAGCAGCGCAACGCAAGGCTGCTCGCGCTGTTGCCGCGGAACCGAGCGTCGTCGATCACCCGGTGCTCGCCGGCGTCCGTTCGCAGTTGCGCCGATGGGCGCGGTTCGCGCCGTACTTGATGACCGATCGCGACGAGTCGACGCTGGCGGCGAGCAACCGCATGCTCGTCGCCGAGCAACTCTCGATCCTCGGCTCACTCGATCGGGAGGCGGCGACCGCGCTCGACGCCGCCGACGATGCGCTGCACGATCTGGACGCCGCGGATCCAGCACGCCGATTGGCAGCCGATGTCGTGGCTCACCAGTTCACCGCCAGGCGCGCGCCCACCACTGCAGCAGTGCTCGGCCATCTTGCCTCTTGCCACCTCGCCGACGACGGGCAGCGCGGCATCGAGGACTGGCGTACCAGGTTTGCGTTCGTCCAGGGCACCACGCCCGCAACGCTTGCGGCCTTGCGCGCGGCGACCCACGAGGCCGGCACGTTGGCGACGCAGTGGTGGCGGGTGCGATCCGAGGTGGTGGGTGCGCGCTACTGCGATCGGCGGGTCGGGTTGCCTGCTTCTCCTGCGTCGTTGGCCGAACACGCCTCCGCGGCTGCGGCCGGTGTGGCCTACGCATCGCCTCGCCTCGCCAGTGCAGCCAGCGCGGCAGCGTCGCGGATCAGGCCCGGCTCCGACAACCAGGTCGTCGTCGAAGCCGACGGCCGCATCTCGGCGACAGTCTTCCATCGGCCCACGCCCCGTGGATCGTTGATGGTCGCGCACGAGATCGGGCACACCCTTCACGCACTTGAATCGCGAAGCCCCGAGCCACCCGGTGCGTTGGTCGGCGAGACGATCGCCTGCTGGTCGTCGCTGGTGACGGGACAGTTCCACACTGCGCACGGTGGGCAAGCAGTCCGCCCGCTCGTGTTGGCCCTGGGCGACACGTTGGTGGAGGAGCTGTTCATCTCGGAGGCAGTGAGCGTGTTCGAAGACGCCGTGTATCAATTGGCCGGCGCGGGGGTGGTCACACCTGGCGCACTGAACGCTGCCTGGCTCGCCGCTCATCGCCAGCTGCTCGGCGACGCGATGCACGTGCCGGACCACACCGGTTCCGGCTGGGCACGTCTGCCGTCGCTCGCCACCGATCCGGGCCATGCGGTGTCGTACGTGTGGGCAACGGTGCTCGCGCTTGCCATCCTCGGCCGTCACAGCGGCGACTCCGCTGGGGTCGTCGCGAACGCGATCGCCGCCGGTGGGGTGGATGCCGACGAGTTCACGGCCCTGCTCGGTTTTGACGGCGACGAGTGGATCGCGGCCGGGCTGGGGGTGCTCGGGACCGAGTTGGATCGGCTCGGTCAGTTGGTGCGGTCGGGGGGTACGTCCGCAGGCGCTGCCTGAGCGTCGCCGGCACCCTTGGGCAAACCGATCGCCAGCGCCGCCACCACGGGGAGCTGCAGCAGCCCTGCGACCGTGGCGACCGTGCCGACGGACGACGCCCTGGCAAGTACGCCACCGCCCAGCGCGCCGATGACGCCGCCGGCGCCGAGCGCCGCGCGAAAGATGCCCATCACGCGCCCGAGGAGATCGCTGGGGATCACTCGTTGGCGGATGCCGACGGAGGTGATGTTGCCGAGCGTGACGGCAAAACCCCAGGCGAACAGTGCCACGGCCGCGATCGGCCACATCGTGGTGGTGCCCAGCACCACGTACGAGACAGCGTTGACGGCAACGGCGCCCGCCATCGCCCATCTTGCCGGGACACGGGCGCGCACTCGACCGGCGAGCAGGCCGGCGATCGTCGCGCCGACGGCGATCACGGTGAGCGCGGGCCCGAACCAGCCGGCGTCGAGGGAAAAACGGTTTCGTACCAGCAGCACCAACATGGCGAGCACGGCCGAACCGCACAGCGACAAGGTGAACATGGCCGCGCTCAGCACCACCAAAGTGCGATTGCGCCGGAAGTACGCCCATGCCGGTGCCATTCTCGGGGGCGAATGTGGTTCGCAGGAGGCAGTGCGTACGGTCCGCGGCAAGCGCAGCAGCAGGAGCGCAGACACGAGGTAGGAGATTGCGTCGGCGACGAACGGAATCCAGGTGCCCAGGCGAAAGACCAGCGAGCCCAGCGGCGGGCCGACGAATTCGCGCCCCACATCGTCGGCTGCCTGCAACCTGCCGTTGGCGTCGTCGAGGTGTGTCGCCGCGACGTACGAAGGGACGGCGCTCTGCGACGCCGTGATGAACACGGTCTCTCCGGAACCGATGAGGAAGGTGATGGCTGCGAGGACAAAGCCGGGCAGGCTGCCCACGAGCAGTGCGATGGCGGCCGCGATGACGACGACGGCGCGGCCAAGGTCGGCCACGACCAGGACCAGGCCGCGGTCGTAGCGATCGGCGATCAGGCCCGCCGGCACTGCCAGCAGGACACCTGGCAACAGGCCGGCCGCCGCGATCGCACCGAGCGTCAGTTCGCTCGCCGGTGTGATGGAGGCCAGTAGCGGCAGCGCGGCAGTCGTCATACCTGTGCCAACGGCTGACAGCGCGTTGGCGGTCCACAAGCGCTGGTAGGCGCGACCGAAGGATGAATTCATCATGACGGAGTCGATCCGCCTGGCTCACGCATGGTGGCGAGGGTACCTGCCGCAGCTCGTACGACTTGCGCGGCGCAGGGCTGCAACTTCCCATCTCCTGGGATACCATTCCCGCCATGGTGGGCAGTGGCGTCGGCGTGCTGGACAAGGGTGTCTCCATCCTGCATGCGCTGGTGAGCGGTCCGCTCGATCTGGCCCAGCTGCAGGAGGCCACCGGCCTGCCCCGCGCGACCGCGCACCGACTGGCCGTCGCATTGGAACAGCATCGTCTGCTACGGCGCGATCCTCAGGGACGGTTCTGTCTCGGTTTCGAGCTGATCCGCCTGGGTCGGGCGGCGACGGATGCGTTTCCCTTGGCCGAGTTCGCCACTCCGGCGCTCACCGCGCTGCGCGACCGCACCGGTGAGAGCGTGCAGTTGTACGTACGCGAAGCCGACAGCCGCCGGTGTGTCGTGTCCCTGCAATCGAACCACGCGTTGCGTTGGATCGTGCCCGAGGGTGCGCTGCTGCCGCTCGGTCGTGGTTCTGCCGGCAAAGTGCTGGCCGATGGTGGCCCTGCGTTGGCCGACAGCGTCGAGGAACGTGAACGAGGGGTGGCGTCGGTCAGCGCCGCCGTTCGCGATCGGCAGGCGGCGGTGGTCGCAGCGGTCAGCCTCAGCGGGCCCGTCGATCGCCTCACCCGTTCGCCCCTCGAGCGCTACGGAGCGGAAGTCCAGGCTGCGGCGCAGGCCGTGGCGGAGGCTATCAGTCGCTGAATTTGCCGATTGCGGCAACTCGCCGTGTCCAGTGTGAGTGTGAGCGCTGCTGAAGTTCTTCCCATCCTGCTGGTTCGTTGGTTCGAGGCCCGCCTTCACGAATCGGTCGGTTTCTGCCTACGCGGTTGCCGCTTGTACGGACTGGAGGTGATCGACGCCGAGGGCTTGCAGAACGGCGACCCGCTGGCGGCACGGGTGTCGTTCATCGTCGAGGCCACCGATCGCGAGAGTGTCGTGCGTGAGCCCGATGCACGCCGTGCGGCCGACTTCGATGCCGCGGCATTGGTGTCGGTCGAGTGGCGCTCGGTCGCCACGGCTCGCCCACGCCCCGGCGAGTACCCGCCGCGCCGCCGGGCGCGAGTGGTCGAGATGTTGTGCGCCGAAATGGGGGTCACTGCCATTCGATTCGAGAACGACCCCGACTTCATCGTGCTCGCCCCAGCGTCGTGAGGCGAGCCTCAGTAGATGCCGATGAGGTCGATGACGACGACCAGGTCGATCGACGCAGGCAGGCCGAGGCCCTCGTTCCCCTGGCCGTCGAACATCAGTGGGAACGGAATCTGTACCTGGCGGCGACCGCCCACCTGCATGCCCTTGACGGCGGCGAGCAGCCCTGGATACACGTCGCTCGCGGCCGAGTAGGCGAACGTCAGCGGTGGGCCACCCCAATCGGAAGCCAGCCGCTCGCCGGTGTCGGCTCGCAAGGAGATGATGCGAATGGCGACGTTCTGGCCGTCGGCTGGCGATGCACCTGTTCCCACGATCAGGTCGGTCGCTTGCAGCACACCGATGTTGGCTGCGGCCGCCAGCGTGACCTGCGGCTCGTCGGTTGCGACGGAAGTGGGGAGGACGGCGACGACGTCGACGACGAAGGAGAGCGCTTCGCCGGGCTGGATCGGCCCGCCTGCCGGTGGCGAATCGCCATAGGCCAGGTCGGCCGGGATGTCGAGTTGGCGGCGGCCACCCTGCTGCGCGCCGAGCAAGCCTTGCTCCCAGCCGGCAATCACCTTGTTGGCGCCGAGGAGCACCTCGAAGGGCTCGCCGCGGTCGTAGCTATTGTCGAACTCCTCCCCGGTGGCGGACACCACGCCCACGTAGTGGACGATCATGACGTCGCCGATGGCTGCCGGCGGTCCCGAGCCGGTGGTCAGGTCGGTGATCGCCAGGTCCGTGGGTATCTCGGCCGGGACCACCACCGAGGGTTTGGTGACGACGGTCGTGGCCGTGACTGCCGTGGACGTGGACGTGGACGTGGACGTGGACGAGTCGCTGGCGGTGCCGCCATCGCCGCAGGCTGCGAGGACGAGCAGGATGGCGCAGTGCACGGCGAGCGGCCGCAGGGAAGGCATCTGGACGACGCTACCCGTCGGTCACGCAGTGCGGGGTTCGCGGCGAGACGCCACCATTAACCAGGGCTGCTCGGCGTGTGCCAGTGGCGTGCTGGGTGGCCCGGCCACGAATGGCCACAGTTCCTCGGCGATGCGCCGGTAGTTGCCCGTCGCGTGCAGCTCGCCGAGCAGCGCGTAGAGCCCGAGGTTGATGCGCTGGATGAAGACGAAAGCCTTGGGCACCGTGGCGTACTGGGCGATGGGGCTGGAGCGATCGAAGGTGTGGCGCACGATGCGGCTCGCATATTCGGAGCTCCACGTGATGGTTCGATCCTCGTGCACGTTCTCGTAGAACTGACTGAAGTATTCGCCCACCTCGACGTCCGAGCTCGGGCAGCCGGTGCGCAGCATTCCGGCGCCTTCGACGACGGATCGGAAGCGCGGCGCGTCGCGGTCGTAGGCGGCGGCCTTGACCATGGCGATGAACGTCGACATCTCGACATCGCTGAACTGCTTCACCAGGCCGAAGTCGAGGAACGTCACCCTGCCACCACGATGGAACAGGTAGTTGCCCGGGTGCGGGTCGCCGTTGAACGCGTGCATGCCGTACAGGCTGCGGAACACGAAACGGAAGATGATCTCGCCGATGCGGTCCTTCTCGTCCTGTGGCCATGCCAGCATCTGCTGCCAGGTACTGCCGTCCACCAACTCGCTCGTGATCACGTGGGCGCTGCTGAACGCATGCAGCACGTCGGGCACATGGATGAACGGGTGGCCACGATAGAAGTCCGCGAACAGCTGCTGGTTGCGAGCCTCCAACCGGTAGTCCAGCTCCTCGGCGAGGCGTTCCTTGATCTCTGCGACCATGTCGTCGGCGTTGAGCCCGCCGAATCCCTGTTGCAGCACGATGCCCAGCAGGTCGGCGTTGCGGAGATCCGCTGCCACTGCGTCTCCCACACCCGGGTACTGCACCTTCACTGCCAC
>JANONE010000200.1:0-2460 GCA_031420675.1 Ilumatobacteraceae bacterium
CGACAACCATCGACCCCGTGCGAGTGGTGGACAGCAGATCCGGCTTGGGGACGGTTGCGCAGCCCTTCGGCCCGGGTGAGACGAGACGCGTCCGCGTCGCGGGTGTCGGCGGAGTGCCCGCCGGAGCCCGCTCGGTGATCCTGAACGTGACCGCCGCCGACACCACCAGCTGGGGTTGGCTGACCGTGTGGCCCACCGGCCAGGCCCGGCCGAGCGCCTCCAACCTCAACTGGCCGGGTGGTCGCAACGTGCCCAACATGGTGATCGTCGGTGTCGGCGGCGATGGCACCGTCTCGATCTACAACGACCTCGGCAACGCCAACGTGCTGGTCGACGTCTTCGGCTACGTGACCTGACGCGTCGCAGCGGGTGGACCGTTGATCTTAAGGGGGAGTGCTGTATATAGTTGCTGTATGTCAGCCACGAGAACCCAGGTCTACCTGACTGAAGATCAGCGTCACCGCATCGACTCAGCGGCCTCTGCCCAGGGCGTCACGATGGCCGAGTTGATACGTCGAGCCGTCGACCGCTACCTGGAGGACGATCCCGATCCGTCGCGGGTCCTGGCCCACACCTTCGCAGCCGACCCGAACGCGAGTGCGCCCTCGCGCGACGGATGGCGTCGTGGCTGATCTGCTCGTCGACACCGATGTGTTCATCGATCACCTGCGCGGAGCCGTCGAGCTCCGGCCCGGGAGGCACCGTCTCCACTATTCGGTGGTCACCCGGGCCGAACTCTTTGCGGGTAACACGGCGACGAACCTGAGTACGCAGTTGCTCGCCCCCTTTCGAGAGATTCCTATCGATCGCAGTATCGCCGAGCGGGCCGGCAGGATCGCAAGAGAGTTCGCCGTCCGCCTGCCCGACGCACTCATTGCTGCGACCGCGCTCGAACACGACCTGGCCCTGTCGACGAGGAACGTCAAGGACTTCGAGCGGATCCGAGGTCTTCGGCTTCGAGCCCGCGGGTGACCACGTGAGCGAAGCCCTGTCGGCTCAGAGCACAGAGTGGTACAATATCTCGTACCAGTCTGGAAGGATCACGATGGCCATCACCGCCAGCGAAGCCCGCAGGAACCTCTTCCCGTTGATCGAGCAGGTCAACGAGGACCGCACGCCCGTCGAGATCACGTCCAAGCGCGGAGACGCCGTCCTCATCGGCATCGACGACTACCGGGCTCTCGAGGAAACGGCCTATCTCCTGCGTTCACCCGCAAACGTGAGGCGACTCCTCGAGAGCCTGGACCACGCGCGCGCAGGCACCGTGCAGGAACACGAACTCGACCGTTGAGGTTCGTATTCACACCCAACGGGTGGGAGGACTACGTCTTCCGGCAGACGTCGGATAGCGCCACGCTCAAGCGCATCAACCGGTTGCTCGACGACATCGCCCGCGACCCTTTCGATGGGATTGGGAAGCCGGAACAACTTCGCCACGCTCTTGCCGGCGCCTGGTCGCGCCGCATCGACGAGGAGCACCGACTCGTCTACCTCGTCGAGGGCGACAACGTGGTGATCCTGCAAGCCCGCTACCACTACGGCTGAGCACCCGACGGGCACGCTCGGGATGTTCATGTCGCGGCCTTGACCACGGGGCACCGTGGTCAGCGTGTGACGCGTACGGGTGTAAGTCGCCGAGTGACGGTGCGCCGATCGACCGGGAGGATCTCGTCGAAACCTTTGAACGCGGATGCTCGATGCTCACACTGCAACGATCTCGATCAGGTGCTCGATCGCGGCAAGATCTCGGGCATTGCGGGTGTAGAGCCGAGCCCCGTGGGCGTGCGCTGTCGCCGCGATCAGGAGGTCCATCACGCGAGTTCGCGGTCGACGGCCGGAGGCGGCAACAGCCGCTGCGAGTTGGCCGTAGCTGATCGCCACGTCATCGTCGACCGGCAGCGCGTCGAACTTCCGCTGGAGGTCCGACAGCCTTCGCAGCCGTTCCGCCCGGATGGTCGCGTCGGCCGTGACGAGCACGCCGAAGTGCAGTTCGGCGAGCGAGGCGCTGCTGATCGCAAGTTCTCCTTCCAGTTCGGGCACGTCGGTGGCGATCAACACGCTGGTGTCAAGAACCGCTTTCATCGCTGCGCTCCCACGGGTTCACCATGGACTGGTCGATCAGGTCCCGGTCGCGCTCCCAGTCCGGGTCGGGTCGGCCGGCGAACAGGTCCGCGATGTCGTCCCAGCGCTGCCATCGTCGCGGAGCGGCGGGAACCATGCGGGCTGCGAGCCGACCGGCGACCGTGATCTCGATTTCCTCTCCACTCTCGACCCGTCGCACGAGTTCAGACGCGTCCTGACGGAGTTGTCGCAGTCCCACGGTCGTCATGCACCAACGGTAGCACAAGTGCTACCAGTTCGCAGGTCACATCGACTCCTCACGCCAGATTGTTCATGTCGCGCCCTTGACCACGGTGAACCGTTTTCAGCGTGTGACACGTACAGGTGTAAGTGGCCGGG